>NZ_JBXFWG010000019.1:0-73322 GCF_056854535.1 Stenotrophomonas sp. STEN054
GGGTGTGAGCGGCATGGATGCCGCGACCAAGCCCCCATGGATGGGTTTACGGCGTCCCCCTCAACCGGACCCGCCCCGCCATCCCTCGGAATGCAGGCTTTTGCTTCTGAAGGTGCCGGCCAGCGGCCGGCACTACCGCTTCTGCAGGTGCAGGGCTGCAAGCCCTGCAGGAACACTCCATATCGCACTCCCGGCCGATTACTGCACTCCAGCCGCCCGATAGTGCACATCCCCTCACGCCCGTCGGGCGGATGATCCGAAGGTCTGCCCCCCACGGCACCCCAGAGTTCCTTCCATGTCCCACGTCAGCCCCGACGCACTCCCCCAGTACACCTCGGCGGAGAAACGCCACCGCGTGTTCGCCATCATGTCGGCCTCATCCGGCAACCTGGTGGAATGGTTCGACTTCTACGTCTACGCGTTCTGCGCCATCTACTTCGCCAGCGCGTTTTTCCCGGCCTCCAACCCGACCGTGCAGCTGCTCAACACGGCAGGTGTATTTGCCGCCGGCTTCCTGATGCGGCCGATCGGCGGCTGGCTGTTCGGCCGCATCGCTGATCGCCTCGGTCGCAAGAAATCGCTGCTGATCTCGGTCAGCATGATGTGCGGCGGCTCGCTGATGGTCGCCTGCCTGCCGACCTACGCCACCATCGGTGCGATGGCACCGGTCCTGCTGCTGGTTGCGCGCCTGATCCAGGGCCTGTCGGTCGGCGGCGAGTACGGCACCACCGCCACCTACATGAGCGAGGTTGCCCTGCGCGGCCAGCGCGGCTTCTTCTCTTCCTTCCAGTACGTCACCCTCATCGGCGGCCAGCTGCTGGCAGTGCTGGTCATCGTCATCATGGAAGCGCTTCTGAGCGAGGCCGAGATCCGTGCCTGGGGCTGGCGCATCCCGTTCGTGCTCGGCGCCGTCGCCGCCGTGGTCGCGCTGCTGCTGCGCCGTACCCTGCACGAAACGCAGAGCGAGGCCGTCCGCGATGACAAGGACGCCGGCAGCCTGTCCGCGCTGTTTCGTGACCACAAGGCTGCCTTCTTCACCGTGCTCGGCTATACCGCCGGCGGCTCGCTGATCTTCTACACCTTCACCACCTACATGCAGAAGTTCCTGGTCAACACGGTGCACCTGCCGATCAGGACCGCCAGCTACGTGATGACCGGCGCGCTGTTCCTGTACATGTGCATGCAGCCGCTGTTCGGCATGCTGTCCGACCGTATCGGCCGCCGCACCAGCATGATGCTGTTCGGTGCGCTGGGCGCGCTCACCACCGTGCCGATCCTGATCACCCTGCAGCACGTCAGCACCCCGTGGGCGGCGTTCGGCCTGATCGTGCTGGCGCTGGCCATCGTCAGCTTCTACACCTCCATTTCCGGCATCGTGAAGGCCGAGATGTTCCCGCCGCAGGTGCGCGCGCTCGGCGTCGGCCTGGCCTATGCCATCGGCAACGCGATCTTCGGCGGCAGCGCCGAGTACGCCGCGCTGGGCCTGAAGAGCCTGGGCCACGAGCAGCTGTTCTTCTGGTACGTCACGGTGATGATGGTGGTGGCTTTCCTGGTGAGCCTGCGCCTGCCGCGCCAGGCGCGCTACCTGCACCACGACCACTGAGGAGCAGGTGAGGACAGCGCTGCCGATCTGCGGTACAAGATGACCGTTGCTACCTCGATCCATGCCGATGTCCTTCCCCTCCGACGCCGATCTCCATGCCCAGGCCGCCGCGCTTGGGCAGCGCCTGCAGCAGGCCGCGCTGCAACTGGTCACCGCTGAAAGCTGCAGCGGTGGCTGGATCGCCAAGTGCATGACCGATATCGCCGGTTCCTCGGCGTTCTTCGACTGTGGCATGGTGGTCTACAGCTACGAAGCCAAGCAACGCCTGCTGGGCGTGCGCGCGCAGACCCTGGAACAGTTCGGCGCGGTCAGCCGTGAGGCCGTGCTGGAAATGGTATCCGGCGCGCTGATCAATTCCGGTGCCGGCATCGCGGTGGCGGTGACCGGCATCGCCGGGCCCGGCGGCGGCAGCCCGGACAAGCCGGTGGGCAGCGTCTGGATCGGCTGGAAGCGCCGCGGCGGCTACGCCCGTGCCGAGCTGTTCCAGTTCGAGGGTGACCGCGAAGCCATACGGCGGCAGACCGTGGCAGCGGCATTGCACGGCATCGACGCCCAGCTGTGACATGCTGGCCTGGTATGGAACCGGAGTAGGCACCGATGTGGGAGACGCTGGGTACCGTCCGTGACCTGGGCCGGCTGCAGGAGATCGCGGCCGTCCTGATCCGCTACGGCTTCGGCGACGTGGTCCGGCGCATCGGCCTGGCCACCGTGCTCGAGCGCGCCGGTCGCCTGCTGCACTGGAACGAGGAAAGCCAGCAGATGCTGCGCATGACCGCACCGGTGCGCGTGCGCAGCGCCCTGCAGGATCTCGGCCCGACCTTCGTCAAGCTGGGACAGGTGCTGGCCACCCGCGTCGACCTGCTGCCGCCGGAGTGGATTTCCGAGCTTTCCGAACTGCAGAACGCGGTGCCGGCGCTGCCGTACGCGGCCATCCGCGAGCAGCTGGAATCCGACCTCGGTGCATCGCCATTGCAGGTATTCGCCTTCCTCGATGAAACCCCGATGGCGGCCGCCTCGCTGGCCCAGGCTCATCGCGCGCGGCTGCATGACGGCCGCGAGGTGGTGCTGAAGGTGCGCCGTCCAGGCATCCGCGACGTGGTGGAAGCCGACCTGCGCCTGCTCGCGCGCCTGGCCGAGATCGTCGAGGCGCGGCTGCCCGACCTGCGCCGCTACCGCCCGGCCGAGGTGGTCCAGCAGTTCACCGTTTCACTGCGCCGCGAGCTGGATTTCGCCGCCGAGTGCCGCAACGCCGAGCGCATCAGCCGAAATTTCCAGGGTCGCGACGACATCCTGATTCCCGAAGTGCACTGGCAGTGGACCTGCGAGAGCCTGAACGTCCAGGATTTCGTCGACGGCATTCCCGGCCGCGATCTGGCCGGCGTGGATGCGGCTGGGCTGGACCGCCGTGAGCTGGCCCGGCGCGGTGCCGACATCGTGCTGAAGATGGTGCTGGAGGACGGCAGCTTCCACGCCGATCCGCACCCCGGCAACATCATCTACCTGCGCGACGGCCGCATCGGCGTGATCGATTTCGGCATGGTCGGCGCGCTGTCCGAAGTGCGCCGCTTCCAGGTCGCACAGTTGCTGCATGGCCTGGTCGAACAGGACCCGCAGGGCGTGGCCGACGTCCTGCTGGACTGGGCCGGTGGCGTGGATGTCGATGAGAACCGGCTGCAGCACGACATCAGCCAGTTCGTCGACCAGTACCGTGGCGTGCCGTTGAAGGACCTGCGCATCGGCCTGATGCTGGGCGATATCACCCAGCTGCTGCGCAGTTACAGCCTGACCCTGCCGGCCGACCTGGCGCTGATGATCAAGGCCTTCCTGACCCTGGAGGGCATGGGCCGCCAGCTCGACCCGGATTTCGACATGGCCAGCGCCGCCCGCCCGTTCCTGGAGCGGGTGGTGCTGCAGCGCTACGCCCCGCGAGCGCTGCTCAAGCGCGGCCGGCGCAGCCTGCTGGGCATGATCGACTTCGCCGGCGAACTGCCGCGCGACCTGCGCAGGCTGGTCCAGGCCGCGCGCCGCGGACGCCTGCAGCTGAAGGTGGAGACCAGCGCGCTGCAGGGCTTCGGCGACCAGGTGAACCGCGCCGCCAACCGCCTGGTGATGGGCATCGTCACTGCCGCGCTGATCATC
This sequence comes from Stenotrophomonas sp. STEN054, assembly GCF_056854535.1. NCBI lineage: Bacteria > Pseudomonadati > Pseudomonadota > Gammaproteobacteria > Lysobacterales > Lysobacteraceae > Stenotrophomonas > Stenotrophomonas sp. STEN054. Next base: position 3,743 of record NZ_JBXFWG010000019.1, read on the forward strand.
GGCTCGTCCATCGTCATGCACAGCGTCGGCGGCGTCTCCAGCCGCTGGCTGCTGGCGCTGGGCGTCTGCGGCTTCGTTGGTGCCGGCTTCTGCGGCGTGTGGATCCTGTTCTCGATATGGAGAAGCGGTAAGCACGCGTAGGCAGGTGCACGAAGTGCGCCTGTCGCGGTTCCAAAGGAACCACATAATTGCGAAGCGATTCTGCTAGCGCCGGGCCATGCCCGGCGACGATTGCCCATTGGCGAGCATGGGCTCGGCACGACAGAACCCGCCCAGGCACTTGCACAGCTGCCAGTTAGTAGTAATACTACTAATCATGGACCTGACCGACACCCAGCAGGCGATCCTGCAGTTGATCGCCGAGCGTATCGAGAGCGAAGGCGCACCGCCGTCGCAGACTGAAATCGCCCGCGCTCTCGGCTTCAAGGGCGTGCGCGCGGCCCAGTACCACCTGGAGGCCCTCGAGCAGGCCGGTGCGATCCGTCGCATCCCCGGCCAGGCCCGCGGCATCCGCCTGGTGCAGGCGCCGCCGATCGAGAAGCTGGCCGAGCCGGGCCTGCCCGACAGCGTCCTGCGCCTGCCGGTGCTGGGCCGTGTCGCCGCCGGCCTGCCGATCGGCGCCGACATCGGATCGGACGACTTCGTGGTGCTGGACCGGGTGTTCTTCTCGCCGGCACCGGATTACCTGCTGAAGGTGCAGGGCGATTCGATGATCGACGAGGGCATCTTCGATGGTGATCTGATCGGCGTGCACCGCACCCGCGACGCCCACTCCGGGCAGATCGTGGTGGCCCGCATCGACGACGAGATCACCGTCAAGCTGCTGAAGATCGCCAAGGACCGGATCCGCCTGTTGCCGCGCAACCCCGACTACAAGCCGATCGAGGTCCTGCCCGACCAGGATTTCGCGATCGAGGGCCTGTACTGCGGCCTGCTGCGGCCCAACCGCTGAGCCCCTGGCAGCAGCCCTGTTCCACCAGCATTACCCCGCGGTCTTTTGTGGCGATTCTCTGGTTCCACTGAGGTTGGTACGGATGTCCGATAATTCTTTTCTGAGCGCCGGGCAGAATCTCAGCCTGTGCGATACATCCGACTTAAAGTGAACCCATGGCAAAGAAGACCCCGAAAGACAGCACCCCCAACGACATGACCTCTGCTAGGAGCAACACGATGGACGAGAACAAAAAGCGCGCATTGGCTGCTGCTCTGGGCCAGATCGAAAAGCAGTTCGGCAAGGGCTCGGTGATGCGCATGGGCGACCGCGTGGTCGAACCCGTTGAAGCCATCCCGACCGGCTCGCTGATGCTCGACATCGCACTGGGCATCGGTGGCCTGCCGAAGGGTCGTGTCGTTGAAATCTACGGTCCAGAGTCGTCGGGCAAGACCACCCTGACCCTGCAGGCCATCGCCGAATGCCAGAAGATGGGCGGCACCGCTGCCTTCATCGACGCCGAGCACGCGCTGGATCCGATCTACGCCGCCAAGCTGGGCGTGAACGTGGACGACCTGCTGCTGTCGCAGCCGGATACCGGTGAGCAGGCGCTGGAAATCGCCGACATGCTGGTCCGTTCGGGTTCGGTGGACATCCTGGTGGTCGACTCGGTCGCCGCGCTGACCCCCAAGGCCGAAATCGAAGGCGAAATGGGTGACCAGCTGCCGGGCCTGCAGGCCCGCCTGATGAGCCAGGCCCTGCGCAAGCTGACCGGCAACATCAAGCGCTCCAACACCCTGGTGGTCTTCATCAACCAGCTGCGCATGAAGATCGGCGTGATGATGCCGGGCCAGAGCCCGGAAGTGACCACCGGCGGCAACGCACTGAAGTTCTACGCCTCGGTGCGCCTGGACATCCGTCGTATCGGCGCGATCAAGAAGGGCGACGAGATCATCGGCAACCAGACCAAGATCAAGGTCGTCAAGAACAAGCTGGCGCCGCCGTTCAAGCAGGTCATCACCGAGATCCTGTACGGCGAAGGCATCAGCCGCGAAGGCGAGCTGATCGACATGGGCGTGGACGCCAAGCTCGTCGAGAAGGCCGGTGCCTGGTACAGCTACGGTGAAGAGCGCATCGGCCAGGGCAAGGACAACGCCCGCGGCTACCTGCGCGACAACCCGACCGTCGCCGCCAAGCTGGAAGCCGAGCTGCGCGAGAAATTCCAGCCGTCCGAAGCCGCCCGCGAGGAAGGCGACGACGACGGCGACGACGAGTAAGACTTGCTGTGGGGCAGGGCGGTGCCGTCAGTGACGTCGCCCTGTCCCGCAGGTTCGAACCGCCCACGGACGGGCAGGGTGCCAGGGACGGCGCCATCCTTGGAGTGAGCAATGTCCGATGCCGACGCCCCCACCGGCCGCAAGCGCCGGCCGCGCGAACAGACCCCCTTACAGCGTGCCTTGGGCCTGCTGGTACGGCGTGAGCATTCGCGCAAGGAGCTTACCCGCAAGCTGACCGCACGCGGTATTGAAGGCGAGGCCGCCGAGACTGCCGTCGCCAAGCTGACCGAGGCCGGCTGGCAGGACGACACCCGCTTTGCGGAGAATCTCGTCCGCATGCGGGCCAATACCGGCTATGGGCCCATCCACGTCCGTGCCGAGCTCGGCACCCATGGGCTGGACAGCGCGGCGATCACCGCGGCGATGGACACCTACGAAGGCGACTGGCAGGAAAATGCCCGCGATCTGGTCCGCCGCCGCTTCGGCGAGGACGGCCCGCAGGACCTGCCGCAGCGGCGCAAGGCCGCCGATCTGCTGGCCCGGCGGGGCTTCGACGGGGACAGCATCCGCCGCGCGACCCGCTTCGACCCGGATGACTGAGACTGGCGGCGCCGGGCCTGATACCCTTTAGTTTTTCGGCGGTCCATTACGACCCTGGCCAGTGAGGCCGGCGGTTCGGGGCTGCCGGCCCGCACACTGCCAGCCCCCTCAATGAACGCACCCGCCAAATTCACGACTTCCCAGATCCGTAGCGATTTCCTTGAGTTCTTCAAGGGCAAAGGCCACACCATCGTGCCGTCGGCGCCGCTGGTGCCGGGCAATGATCCGACCCTGCTGTTCACCAACTCCGGCATGGTCCAGTTCAAGGACGTGTTCCTGGGCGCGGAAAAGCGCAGCTACGTGCGCGCGGCCGACGTCCAGCGCTGCCTGCGCGCCGGTGGCAAGCACAACGATCTCGACCAGGTCGGCTACACCGCGCGTCACCACACCTTCTTCGAAATGCTGGGCAACTGGTCCTTCGGTGATTACTTCAAGAAGGACGCCATCGCCTGGGCATGGGAACTGCTGACCCAGGTCTGGAAGCTGCCGGCCGAGCGCCTGCTGGTCACCGTCTACCAGACCGACGATGAGGCCTACGCGCTCTGGCGCGACATGGTCGGCATCCCGGAAGAGCGCATCGTGCGCATCGGCGACAACAAGGGCGCCCCGTACGCGTCGGACAACTTCTGGCAGATGGCCGACACCGGCCCCTGCGGCCCGTGCACCGAGATCTTCTACGACCACGGCGACCACATCGCGGGCGGCCCCCCGGGCTCGCCGGATGAAGATGGTGACCGCTTCATCGAGATCTGGAACCTCGTGTTCATGCAGTTCGACCGCCAGAGCGACGGCACCCTGGTGCCGCTGCCGGCCCCCTGCGTGGATACCGGCATGGGCCTGGAGCGCCTGGCGGCGATCCTGCAGCACGTGCACACCAACTACGAGATCGACCTGTTCCAGGCGCTGATCCGCAAGGCGTCCGAGCTGACCGGCATGGCCGACCTGGAGAACAAGTCGCTGCGCGTGATCGCCGATCACATCCGCGCCTGCTCGTTCCTGATCGTCGACGGCGTGCTGCCGTCCAACGAAGGCCGCGGCTATGTCCTGCGCCGCATCATCCGCCGCGCCCTGCGCCACGGCTGGATGCTGGGCGTGCGCCAGCCGTTCTTCAGCAAGCTGGTGCCGACCCTGGTCGAGCTGATGGGTGAGGCTTATCCGGAACTGCCGGCCCAGGCCGATACCGTGGTCCGTGCGCTGCAGGCCGAAGAGGAGCGTTTCGCTGAAACCCTCGACGCCGGCATGAAGATCTTCGAGGACGTGGCAGCCAAGGCCAGCAACGGCGTGATCCCCGGCGTCGACGCGTTCCGCCTGTACGACACCTACGGCTTCCCGCTGGACCTGACCCAGGACATCGCCCGCGAGCGCGAGCTGACCGTTGATACCGACGGCTTCGATGCTGCGATGGAGCAGCAGCGCGAGACCGCGCGTGCCGCCGGCAAGTTCGGTGGCGGCGTGACCCTGCCGGCCGAGCTGGTGGCGACCCTGACCCCGACCCTGTTCCTGGGCTACGACCGCCTGCAGGCCGACGGCCTGACCGTGCTGGCCCTGCTCAAGGACGGCCGCCCGGCGCAGTCGGCAGACGCCGGCGACGCGGTGATCGTCATCACCAACCAGACCCCGTTCTACGCCGAATCCGGCGGCCAGGTCGGTGACACCGGCGTGCTGGCCGGCAACGGCGTGCGCTTGGTGGTCAGCGATACACAGAAGTTCGCGGGCCAGTTCCATGGCCACGTCGGCATCCTGTCCGAAGGCGGCTTGAAGGTCGGCGACGAGCTGTCCGGCCAGGTCGATGGCGAGCGCCGCAGTGCCACCATCCTCAACCACTCGGCCACCCACCTCCTGCACGCCGCCCTGCGCGAAGTGCTGGGCACCCACGTGCAGCAGAAGGGTTCGTTGGTCGCACCGGACCGCCTGCGTTTCGACTTCTCGCACTACCAGTCGATCAGTGCCGAAGAACTGGCCGTGATCGAGCGCAAGGTCAACCAGCAGGTGCGCGCCAACAACGCCGCCGAAGTGCACAACATGGGCATGCAGGAAGCGTTGGATTTCGGCGCGATGGCCCTGTTCGGCGAGAAGTACGGCGAGAACGTGCGCGTACTGAAGATGGGTGACTACTCCACCGAACTGTGTGGTGGTACCCACGTCAGCCGCACCGGCGACATCGGTCTGTTCAAGATCACTTCCGAAGGCGGTGTCTCGGCCGGCGTGCGCCGCATCGAGGCGGTCACCGGCCAGGGCGCCCTGGACTATGTGGCAGCCGAAGAGGCACGCCTGGCCGAAGCGGCAGAACTGCTGGGCGGCAGCGCCGCTGATGTGGTCGAGAAGATCCGCGCCCTGGGCCTGCGCCAGAAGCAGCTGGAGCGTGAGCTGGAAGCCGTGAAGGCCAAGGTCGCCGCCGGCGCTACCGCCGATCTCTCCAATCAGGCCGTCGAGGTTGCCGGTGTGAAGGTGCTGGCCGCCCGCCTGGAAGGCTTTGACGCCAAGGCCCTGCGTGATGCCATGGACCGCATGAAGCAGCAGCTGGGCAACGCCGTGATCGTGCTGGCCGGCACCCAGGACGGCAAGGCCGCGCTGGTCGCGGGCGTGAACGGCAGTGCAATGGGCAAGGTCAAGGCCGGGGAACTGTTGTCCCATATTGCCAGTCAGATCGGGGGCAAGGGCGGCGGACGCCCGGACCTCGCCCAGGGTGGTGGCGAGGACGGGCCCGCCCTTGCTACCGCTCTGGCCGCGGTTGTCGAATGGGTCGGCCCCCGCCTGTGATGTGAACCCCTGCCGTCCCCCTCCTTGTAGGAGCGGGACGGCTGACGGTACCATTGCGAAATCTTTTCCCTTTGTCGTGGGGACGCTTCTTGACGGAGCGTCAAGCCGGTGGGGGATACCCTTCCACACGGTTCCATGGAGACTTACTAAAATGTTGATCTTGACTCGCCGCGTCGGCGAAACCCTGATGATCGGAGACTCGGTGAGCGTCACCGTGCTCGGCGTCAAGGGCAACCAGGTGCGCATCGGTATCACCGCGCCGAAGGACGTTGCTGTGCATCGCGAAGAGATCTACCAGCGCATCCAGCGTGGTGATGAAGCCGGCAGCACCGGAAGTGAAAATTCCGGCGAATAAAAGCTTTACCTTCGCGTCTGATTAACGTTATGATTCACGCCCCGCTGAGGTGCACTGCACCAGACGCGGAGAAAACCCCGGAGCGATGCCCGAGTGGCTGAAGGGGCTCCCCTGCTAAGGGAGTATAGGGTCAAAAGCTCTATCGAGGGTTCGAATCCCTCTCGCTCCGCCAGATACTCAAAAAAGCCCCTAGAAATAGGGGCTTTTTTGTTGTCTCAGTAATTCCTACCCGCCCACCTACCCATCCACTTACAGTGGCCGATTCTGGGCGATCTGCTGCCGAACCCAGCCCTGCACCTCGGATTGTATCCACAGTGCGCGCCGGCCGATGCGGATAGAGCGGGGGAAGCGGCCAGCCTTGATCTCGCCATAGATGAAGGTCGTCCCCATGCCCGTCATCTGCCGGACGCGATCCAGCGACAGCAGTTCTTCCATTCGCTCAGCGGCGCCCATGATTGCCTTCCGCGCGCTGCCGCTGTGTCGACTGATCGACCAGGCTGAGGTTGAACTGCACCACGTTGTCGGCCACTTCCTGCGCGCCCGGCGCCCGCGCGCTGCGGGCCGGGCGGTTGATGCGCCGCCACTCGGCCAATGCCTTCTCGGGATCCTGGCTCTTGCAGGTCGCCCTGCAGGCGCATTCGACCAAATGGCCGCCGCCGGCGGCCGGCCCGCGCAGGTCGTGGATGTGGCGCGCGCGGTGGCCGGCGGCGCAGTTCGGCAGGCCTTCGGGATGGCTGATGTGTTTCTGCGTCATGGCTTCTGGCACTCCAGGATGTGGGCTTCGATCTTTTCCAGCAGGAAGGCGGCTTCCCTCGCGCGGCGCTCCCTGTCGTAGCGGCCAACCGGGTGAGGCCCTGCATCGCGAAGCCATTTCAAGGGCTCGACCAGCCAGCGCGGGTCGATAGGGAGGCGGGTGCGCGGGTCCACGGGTTTGACCATCGGATTGCAGTCGGGGCCGGCCCAGTCCTCGGGGTCGCCGCACCTGGTGCACACGCCGGCCTTGAACGCGTGGTCGCGCTCGGGCTGGATGACGCGCGGGGTTTCCCACAGGGCCCGGACGACCCAGCGGCGAACGCGGGCGTGATAGACGTGTTCCGGGGTCGCGGTCATCCAGCAGCCGGGGCGCGAGTCGCCTTGGTGCCGGTACTCCCAGCGGACGGGCGGCTGGGTATACAACTCCTGCAGCAGGGTGTCGCTCCACTCGCGTACCTGGTCGGCCGAGATCGGCGCGCCGGCGGCGCCCAGGCGACGCATGGTGGCGACGACCGCGGCGACGGGCGAGGATGCCTGGCAGGCGTCAGCGGCGGCCGCTGGGGTGGTGGGGAATGCGGTTGCGTTCAAGCTACGTCTCCAAAAGACAGGCCGGGCTGGACGGCGCGGCACCGCGCCTCGGCAATTGCTGCGTACTCGGGATCCAGCTCGATCCCGACGAACTGAAAGCCCTCTGCGATGGCTGCGCGGCCGGTACTGCCGCTGCCGGCGAATGGATCGAGGACTAGGCCTCCGGCCGGAGTGACAAGACGGCACAGGTAGCGCATCAGGTCCGTTGGCTTCACCGTGGGGTGGTGGTTTCGATTACGCGCACGCCAGTTTGCGGTCTCACGATCCCGCATCGTCGCGTTGACGGATACGGCCGGCGCCGAGGAGGAATCCAGACCGTCGTTGCGGTCCTCGCGCGTGGCCTTGGCGCAGTAGAAGAACCGGGCAGCGCTGCCGCTATCCAAGCGGCGTGCACCAGGGCGCATCTTGAAGCCGACCGATCCACGGTTGGAGCTGTTGGAGCTCGCTTCGCCGTCGCGCGGAAGCGGCCCGCCGACGTACACGGTCGCGAAGCGGGCACTATTCCCATCATTGCTCAGGTCAGCTTTCTGTCCCGGCGCTACAGGGAAGGCTGCGAGGACTTCCTCGCTACCATCGTGGATGAGGTTGGCGGGCCAGCGGCCACAATCGCTTCCGCCATCGCCCACCAGTTCACGATTGCCCAACCGCTCCGCGGATCCGAACCCGCCGCCGGGAATTCCTTTGCTCGTTAGCTTGCCCATGGGCCGGCGAGTACTTTCGACACCTACGCGGCAAGAATCGATGTTCAGTCCACCAGTGCCGTGCTGGCGCCAGTTCGCCTGGACTGTACCGGTCAGCGGCTTGCGGGCCACGGTGATGGGCTCCATTGCGGGCTTCAGGGCGGTTCCGCCCCATTCGCCGTTGTGCGACTTCGGAAAGCCCGATCCGTAGACCCAGGCGATCATGTCGCGGATCTCGAAACCGGCATCCTCGATACGAACGGCCATGCGGTGCTGCGTGCGCGTGCCCGCGAAAGCCAGCAGGTGGCCGCCCGGTTTTAGCACGCGCAGGCACTCGGCCCAGATATCGGTACTGGGCACGTCGCAATCCCAGCGCTTGCCCATGAAGGACAGGCCATAGGGGGGATCGGTCACGATGGCGTCGACCGAGTTATCGGCCATCCCGCGCATCACTTCCAGGCAGTCTCCGACGTGGATCATGCGCGTGAGCCTGTTAGGCAGGCGGCCGAGCAAGTACCAAAGCTCTCCTGACGCAGCCACCGGGCGCTGGATCCTCGTGCGCGCGCGGGGCCTGTCTCAAGGGCTGAAGGTCGTGGCAGAATCCAAATCCTTACGTGAGGAGATGACATATGGACGTGGCTTTTGCCGCTGCTGGCGCCTTTCTCAGAGGTTTGTGGGATTCCGCCTTCCCTTGCGTCCCCGGATCGGGCTGCTCCATCGAGTGGGATACGGTCGCTGCCATCGCAAGCTTCTTTGTGGGTCTGTTTGCTTGGATTACGGCGAGAAGATCGAGCCGAATCGCTGAACGTGCCGTGGAAATCGCAGCTCAGCAACATCGGGAAATGGAAATCCAGCGCGTCAAGGCGGGCGAAGTTCTTGGACATATGCTTGTCGCCGAAATCGGTGCATTGCCTATGTCGATTCACGGCATACGTGGTTTGATTCAACGCCTGATGCTCACGGCCGACAGTTCCACCTATAGCGTTATGACGATCGACGGGAAGTTGACCAGGCAGCTGAGACTGCGTGTCGCAATCGATGAGATGGCAAGCTCCGAAAACTCCATAGGTCGAATCCACAACCTTCCTGATACCGTTGCGCATCAGCTCGCCCGTTTGCTTGGCCACTACCGATTGCTGCAGTCGGCGGCAAAGCACGTGCTCGAGCGCTGCGATGACGAGGACTACGATTCCGTGACATACGAGCGCGGCATGAACGACTGGGTGGAGCTCGAGCGCATGGCTAATACGGTGTTCGATGTTGCAGTCGAATGCGCAAATGCAATTAGGCAATACGTCGGCATGCATACCGTTGAGTACAGTGCTGACGGAAGGATTGTTCTGAATTGAAGTCACTTCATCGCAGGTCCAGCACGGACCGATAGACATTCCCTTACCCATTGCGCACCGCCTGGCTGTCGATCAGGGCGCGTGCATCGGCAAACTGCTGCTTCACCGCACGGCCACTGGCGGCGACTTCCTCGCGGGAATAGCAATCGACCGACGCGCAAGCCACGGCCAAGCCTTCTGCAGCATCCAAAGCGGTGCGAACTGCTGTCAGATCCGCGGCCTGCGTAGTCGCATCGGCACGCGCCGCTTTCCAGAACGGTTCAGCCCAGTGACCAGCCGGCGGCGGCGTGTGGCCCTGCGCGCCGACCATCAACGTGCCGGTGATTGCATCGCACACGCGGGCGCGGATACCTGCCGGGTCGGCATCGAGCGAGTAGGGAAGGTCCACGGCCTGCGCGGGCGGGGCGACGAGCGCTTCGCCGTCGGTCAGCTGGTCCAGCAGCCATTCGAAGGCACCGTTAACGCTACAACCGCATTGGATCAAATCCTTGGCTTGGTCCAACAGGTCTTCGTAGTCGATGCTCGACACAGCCCCTACTGCTTGGCGGGCGGCGAGGGCGCGAGCATAGGTCAGCGCTTCGGCATGACGCAGCCTCGGCTCCGGGTAAAGGTCATGCGTCGGCTTGCTGGATTCAAGCGCGGCGATGATTACTGACAGCGCATTCCCTTGACCGTCTGGGGAGGCCTGGGCGGCGCTACCCGGCAGCGGCGTGTCGAAGTGCAGCGCGTTCTTGGCCTCCTGTTTCGCCCGGATCCGCGCTATCACCTCCGGCTGGTTGATGCGGTCCAGTTCGGCCTGCCCATCGGCCTGCATGCTCAGGCCGGCCACGATGCAGTAGGCGGCGAGGGTGACCATGACGCCGCCGACTTCCTGCGCCGGCTCGCCGACTGGGCGGCCGAACACGTAGTTGACCAGAGTGGAAACACGCGCGCTGTCGTAGCCGTGGGCCTGCAGCAGCTCTAGCACTTCTTCCAGCAGACGGTCGCCGCGCTCGGTCATGTTGCTGGAGAGCGACGGTGGGAAGCACTGGCCCATCCAGGTGGCCACGTCACCCTGGAAGCTCTGCGCAGGGTCCGTGAGCGCATTGCACGACGTGTGGCTGTCGATCAGCTGTTGCCTAACGTGCGAGCTGACCGCATCGCGCTTCCGCTGGCTCAGCGCTGGCGCGTGAACGTTCAGCGCCACATGCACTGCCTCGTTCAACTCTTCCGCGCGTCGATGCGACCACCGTTCGGGTGGCGTGGTCGGCGCAACGTGGGCGCCATGCTTGTTCGTGTTGTCGCTCATGCTCGCGGCTCCTTTGCGCCGTTGATCTGCTGGCCGCCGAGGGCGGCGCTGAATTCCCAGCGCTCTGCCTCGCGGGTGTAGTAGGCGGCGCGCTCCTGGCGCTCGCTTTCGGTGAACTGCTTGTCGGTCAGCGCGTGGTCGGCGGCTTCGCGGTTGGCCTTGGCCATGCGGACCGGGTCGTCCTTGAAAATGTCGAGCTGGTTGCGCATGCGGTTCCCTGGGATGGGTTGCCGGCGAGTGGAAGTCCGGCCGGCGGCGGAGCCCGGTTGCCCGGGCGGGCGGTTGCTCAGTGCGTGTCGTCGGTGGGCATTGCCCGCCGGCGGCGCTCGTCGGTGCGGCGCTTCATTTCGGCCCGGTAGGCTGGCCAGCAGCGTCGGATTTCGATGACGCATGCCCGGCCGAAGTAGCCGATGCCGAAGCAGGCGACGAGGAAGATCGAATCGGCGCCGGTGTAGAAGGCGCGGGCGAGGATGCCGACCAGCACGCCAACGATCACGGCGCAGTAGAAGGGCAGGGCCAGGTGGTGCATTACTCGGCCCCGCACAGGAAGCCCGGGCTCGCTTCTTCCAGCCAGACGCGCATGCTGGTCATTTCGCCGGTCGGCTGCTCGTTGTGGTCGTAGTCCGGCGTCGGCTTGTCCAGTTCGGCTTCGCTGACTTCGCGCGGGTAGCCGTCCTCGCAGGGCTCGCCAAGATCCTGCTCGTAAAGGCGGGCGGCATCCTCGATGGTCGCGGCGGCGTAGATGGTCGGCATGTCGTCGACGTAGAAGGCTTTCAGGTTGCTCACGGCTTCTGCTCCTGGGTGATTTCGTAGAACGTGCCGCCGGCGGCGCGGCCGACTTCAACGTGCATGTCGGGACCGCTGGCCAGGTCGACGCCGATCAAGATCGGCGCCGGGCCGGCGGGCGAGGGGATGTGCGGGATGCCGATCTGCATCTGCGCGAAGAAGTCCTGGTCGGTCACGGCGCACCTCCATTGGCGTGCTTAGTGAGGAACGCCTGGACCTTCGGGGCGAGGCTGTCAGGCAGATCGAAGCAGGCAGAACCAAGCCACAGACCGGCCGGGGCGTTGGTTACGGGATCGTTCGGATCCACGCGCGGCATCTGGCCAGGCTGGACGCAAGCGAAGGCGATCTGTCGAGACGCCTTTTTCTTCCCGGCGAAGGTATGGAGCGACATGCGCCAGGAGTTATCGCTGGATCTGGTGAGGACAAGGTTTGCGGTGAAGCATTTGGCGGTGAAGTCGACACGGACGCTCATGCAGCACCGCCTTGGGCGCGCAGCATGCGGCGCAGGCTCTTGCGCACGTCGGCGATGGCGCGGCCGGCGCTGGCGCGCTGATCGAGGACGGCGCGCGCTGCAACGTCGGCGGTGGCAGTGACCAGGATGGGCGAGAAGCCCATGGAGTTGGCTGCCATGGCGGCCAACTTGGCCGCGCCGGCGGCGCGCTGGGCGAGCGGGTAGGTGGCGGCGGCGATCATGCGTGCACCTGGCGGCTGAGGGCGGTGGTGTACTCCTGCGCGGTGGCGGCGCCGATTCGCAGCTGCTGCGCCTTGCGCTGCAGCTCCAGAGCCAGCTGATCGGCTTCCCACGGGGTGAGGTGCAGCTTTGCGCTGCCCATGTGGGTGATGACGCGCCCGCTGGTGTCGTCAGTGGTGACTGCGATGGCTGCCTGGCTGCAGCCGAGGACGAGGGTTGCCATGGATCAGCACTCCTGCCCGAACAGGCTCTTGCCGAAGCCGATGCCCGCGCCGACGGCGAGGGCGCCGATGGCGTAGATAGCGATGATCAGGTGCCACAGGGGCCGTTTGCGGCGCTGCATGTTGATCTCCTGCCGCCGGCCCCGGGATGGGGCTTGATGGGCGGCTCGGAGGTAAAATTACCTGCGGGTATTCTTCATGTCAATACCCATGGGTAATTTGTACCAAGGCGGGCAAAAAAAAGCCCCGCAGTCATGCGGGGCTGTCTTTCGGGCATGTGGGGGTCAGAGCTGTAGGTCGAGCCAGATCCCGAGTGATCTGCCCCTGCCGCCTCCGACAATCAGCGCACCACATTCCGTACTGCTATGCCGGTTGAGCTTCCGATAGCGGCGAGCTGCGGCGCGGGGAAGGTAGCCAACAGTTTCGCCTCTGACAGTGACGACGACGGCTTGGTCGTCGAACGGGTTGCCGTCTTCAGGCGATACCTCCGCCTTGCATTCCAGCCTAACCTCACCACGGCCGGCGGTCGATCGAAGAGCGGCCTGATAGCTCTTTTCGCCAACTACTTCCTGGTAGAAACCGCTCGGCGAGGCGCTGCTGTGCACCTTCGACCTGGTGGAACTGCGCTTCGCTTTTGACGTGGCGCGGGTGACGAAAAGAGCGGTGACCAACGCACCAATTCCCTTGATCACGAGTTTGATCAGCTGTTCGACAGCTTTGCTTTCACTGGAGGACCGTCTGCGCCTGGCCATGAATTTTCCTATTCAATACTTTCGGTACGGCGTTTAGGCCCAATCACCAGTTGTCTGACGATGCACCACGGGCGACAGACTCGCGGATCCCTTCGCCCATAAGCAGTAGCTTGGGCCGGATCTTGTCCATATCCTTCTGAGTGCGAACCACACCGTCGAAGGCCGGCTGCGTAACGCCGTTGGCAAACTTAGCCGGCCACTGGATACGAAGATCAGTGAAGGTCAGCCGAAAGCGCTCATCCTTTGCTTCAAATCGGAGAGTGAAGGGGACCTTCCAATCAGGCTTCCCCACGCACTCCCACGCGCTGGCGCAAGGGTAGGCAATGGAGCCTTTTCCGATGATCGTTCCGTCCGCCGCGCTTTCATACTCGATCACGGCCTTGGCGGAGCGGAAGTTCTCCGCAATCCACTGTCGACCTGCGCGGAACACCTCGACCTTGTCTGCGCCTGGAGCATCGAACACCTGCACAACGGTGCGCTGTTCCTCGGTTAGATCGGCTCCCTCAGCCGTTCCATTGCTCAGTGCTGCCATAACGACTGTTGCAGCGGCAATGCGCTTCCATGCACCCATTTCTAGAACCTCCGAAGTCCTGCGTGGACCAGGGCTTTCCCCTGGATGGATAGCTCGCTGGGCTCGCAACGCCACTCCTTGAATTCCGGGTTGGCGCTGACAACCCACATGCCATCGCTGCGCTTCTGCAGCATCTTGATCTGGGTCTCGCCTGCGTAGTTGATGAGGTAGTAGTCGTCGCCGTCGAAGTAGTCACAGGCGGTATCGATCCAGACGATATCGCCGTCCTCGATCTTCGGGCGCATTGAAGGGCCGCGGCCAGTGATGATCTGGATCCTCCCGGCTTTGGGCAGGAAGCCGAGTTTCCTCCGCACCTCCCACTCAGCCACTTCCATGACTTGCATTACCTCTGGGAAATCCTGATTCACCACACCACCACCCATGCCAGCCGCCCCCTCGAACAGATGCAAGCGAACGTAGCCCGGAGGCGTCTCAGTCTCTAAGACCGGCGCGACTGGGGAAGACGGGAAGCGATCCGGGTAGGCCTGCGCCAACGCCGCTAGGGTGTCTTCTCCAATGCGCTTGCGCCCGGCCTTACCGGGTTCATAGAGCATGCGCGAGACGTAACTGGCGTCTTTGCCGATCTTTGCGCCGATCTTGGCCAGGCCGCCGCGCCCGAGTTCGTCGGCGAGGCCGCGCAGGGCAAGGCGCCGTTGTTCGTACTTATCCATGCCGGTATTCCACGGGTTCCATTACCTGCAAGTAAATTGCCTGCGGGTATTGATTGAATGCTTACCTGTAGGTATCGTTATGTCCATGCAGACCCTCCGCAGCTACCTATCGACCCTGAGCCCCGCCCAACAGGCGGTCTTCGCCGAGCGCGCAGGCACCACGATTGGTTACCTACGCAAGGCGCTGAGCAAGCGACAGCGCTTCGACGGCGCCCTGGTCCGGCAGCTGAACGTCGAAAGCGCCGGCTCGGTGTCGTTGACCGATTTGCGCCCGGATATCTGGCCGGGCGACGAGCATCCGCAGCCGACGGTGGTTGAGCAGATCCGTGGCGAGGTAGACATCCGCATGAGCAAGCGCGCGCTGCGCGCTCGGCTGGGTGTGTCGAACGACAAGCAGCTGGCCAAGGTGCTGCAGCTGCCAGTGGAGCAGGTAGAGGGCTGGGCGGAGGAGGGTGCGCTGCCTGCGCACCCGAGCATCCGCCGGCTGTTGGGCGTCCAGGAAGAGAGCCAGGCGCCGAGCGCGCCGGCGGACCCGGACGAAGACCGAATCATCCCCGTGGAGGCTGCCTGATATGCGCGCGCTGTCCGATAAGTGGAATCCCCGGCTTTGGCTGCGCGCTTGGCTGGCCAAGCCTTCGAAGAATGAGCTTCTGCAGGCGGCGCGCACCCAAGCCGGGATGCGCGCCGCGATCAAGGCATGGCACGCAAGCGAGAACGCGAAAGACGCTAAGCGTCGATTAGATGCTGAGCAGCAACTCGCAGATCGTCGCCCTCCTGCGGAGGAAGAGTCGATGCGATGTGGTTCACCAAGTCGATGACCTGTCGGCGGAACTCCTTGTCGTCGTGCCTGGCACGGACCAAGACGCTTACGACCGCCTGCAATGCCGTGACTTCCGTAATTACCTGCTTCAGCGAGTTCATGTCGCCCTCCTTGCGGGCTTGGTTGTTGGCACATCCAGCGTAGCGCAAGGAGGGCGGCGCCAGTCGTCCCTGAGTAGTAGTCCATGGCGCACATGATGCGCCGCCGCAATGCCCCGAAAAACCTTGAAACACCTGTCTCCCCAAGGTGACCCATGACTTGCCGAACCTCCTCTTTGAACTGGCTGGACGTGCTTTACAACTCCGTGCGCAAGACGCCCGGCGGCGTGGCCGATGCAGCTGCCTACCTGGCCGACCGCCGCGGCAAGTCGATGCACCCGGAGACGCTGCGCGCGAAGCTGCGCGGCTTGGAGGGTGAGTCCCTGACGATCGAGCACGCCGAACTGCTGACCGAGTGGATGCAGGAGAAGGCGGGCGGCTGCGAGTACGCGCTGGAGTGGATGCAGGCGCTTGCTGGCCAGTTCGGCATGGCCGTCGACGTGGTCCCGCCGCCGCCGGAAGGCGGCTGGTCGGACGAAATCGGCGCCATCCAGACGAAGCTGCTGGAGATCACCTCGCGCGTGGGCAAGCTCTCGGGCACGGCGGTGGAGGCTATGTCCGACCGCTGCATCGACAGCGACGAGGCCGAGCTGATGGTGAGCGAGGTCCGCGCGCTGCGCACGATGGCGCACCGCCTGGAGCGCAACGTGGCGCGTGCTGCAGGCAAGGGGAGGGCGAAGCGATGAGCAGCCTCCCGGCCCGTGCCGCCGATATCGACACCAGCCACGCTGCCGCCGCGCATGTGGTCAGCAGCGGCCTGCAGGCCGCGCAGCAGGATAAGGCCGCTCGTGCGGTCACGCAGAGCCCGGGCATGACCAGCCATGAGCTGTCGCAGGCCACCGGCCTGGACCGTTACATGCTGGCCCGCCGTCTGCCTGAGCTGATGAAGGAGGGCCGGGTGTACCGCGGCCCGAACAAGCCCTGCGCGGTCAGCGGCCGCACGGCGTGCACCTGGTGGCCTGTGGCCCCGGGCGAGAACCTGCAGTTGGCGGTCTGACATGAGCGCACGAGTTACAGGCATGGTTTTCGACCGTTACCCGAGCGGCGGCGGCGAGATGCTGCTGGCGCTGGCCCTGGCCGATCACGCGCACGACGACGGCACGCACATCTTCCCGTCCATCGCGCGCTTGGCAGAGAAGACCCGGCAGTCGGAGCGTTCGGTGCAGTACCAGCTGCGGCGCATGGAGCAGTCGGGGTGGCTGGTGCTGGTCAACGCCGGAATCGGTGGCCGGCGCAGTGGGTTCGGTGAAGGCGGCCGTACCCGGCAGTACCGGATCAACCCCGAATGGATGAAGGGTGCAGAAATTGCACCCTTTGCAAAGGGTGCAAAAAAGGCCTCCGAAGGGTGCAAAACGGCGCAGGAAAGGGTGCAAAACGGCGCCGAAAAGGGTGCAACAGCTATTGCACCCGAACCAAGAGCAACCAAAAGCAACCAAGAGCAACCCTCACACCGCGAGTGTGAGCGCGAGCCGGATCCGGCTGCGCTGAGCGCCGAGCAGGTCGACCGTGAGCTGGCCGGTTTCGGCGTGGTGCCCGCGGGCATCGATCGGCAGACGCTGGCCCGGTTCGTCCGGCACCGCGCCGCGATCCGCCGGCCGCTGTCCGTCCAGGGCTGGCTGCAGGTCCGCCAGCAGCTGGCCGACCTGATGGCCGCCGGCCACGACCCGAACGAATCCCTGATGCAGACCATGGCCGCCGGCCTGTCGCTGCCCGTCACCCCTATTGCCCAGCAATCCGCCGGAGCCGCCCATGCAAACCCTCAGCACAGTTCTGCCGACCGAATCGAGCAGCTGCAGCGCCAGCACGAAGCCCAACGCCGCGGCGGTGGCCACGGTGGCGGCGCTGGCTTCGACCCAGCCGAGTTCGTCGATGCAGATTTTGCCGTCGTCGGCTGAGCCGGTGAGCGCCCAGGCCACGTCGTACCTGTGGGAGTTCTGGAAGCAGATGACGGCCATGTTCCCGGGTAAGTGGGAGCGCGAGAACGGCGCCGCCCCGGTGAAGAAGGACGGCAGCCTGACCATCGCCGGCACGACGTGGTTCCAGGTGCTGAAGGGCCGCACGGTGGCGCAGCACGCGAAGGGCATGCAGTGCTGCCTGACCGAGGGCCGCGAGTGGCCGCCGAACCCGGGCCGCTTCCTGCAGATGTGCCTCGACGTTCCGGTCATCGCGGCGGTGGAACGGGAGATGGCGCCGGGCCGGCCGCAGAGCGGCTTCACGGTGCTGGTGCGCTCGCTGCTGGACCTGCACGTCTACGCCGCGGCGGACAACGGGTTCCAGCAGCGCCGGATGCTGGAGGAGGCCTACACGCGCGCTGTGCAGCACGTCGTGGACGGGAAGCCCCTGCCGCAGCAGCTGCTGGCGGTCGAGCAGGAGAAGCACGGCGTGCACCCGGTGCGCGATCGCGAGGCAGCACGTGCGGCCATGGCGCGCGCTGCAGCAGATCTCGGGTTCGGGGAGGGTGCGTGAGCAAGCACGACACGGTGCGGCTGCTGCACGCCGAGCGCTGCAGCGTGGCGGAGATCTCCCTGGCTGTGGGCTGGATGCCGTGCAACGTGCGCTGGTTCATCCGCAACTGGATCGACGCCGATGGCGACTGACGCGGAGCTGGCGCAGTCCGAGCAGGCCGGGCGCTGGGCGCGCGATGCCTGCCGGAGCCGGGAATCGGCACCGCGCTACGAGATGGGTATGGAAGGGCTGCAGCGCCGCCGGCGCTGGCAGACCGGATGGGACAAGCGGGACCAGGAACTGAGCGCGGCACGCCGCGAGACTACGAGGAAGAAGCGCTGATGGACTTCACCAACTACAACACGCGCAGCCGGTTCGCCAAGGAGATCAACGCCGGGTACTCGGCACGGCTGAACGGCCAGCGCCTGAGCGACAACCCGCACCTGGTCTGGATCGAGTGCGACACCGAGGACGGCGCCAACCGCCGCGCCGGCCCGCTGAGCGAGAAGGCCGAAGCCTGGCAGCACGGCTGGCGTTTGGCCGACGAGGCCGCGCGCTGATGTGGTCCAAGGCACCGCCGCCGAACAAGGAAGAGTCGGCCCGCATCGAGCTGGCCAAGACCGGCCCGTGCATGGCCTGCCTGGCGCTGGTCGAGCAGCAGCTGCTGGAGCCCGCGCTGGTGGTCTACGGCTGCGACTACAACCACGCCAAGAGCGGGAACGTGCGGCGCGGCCACGCGTTCGGCTACGCGCTCTGCAAATGGCACCACATGCGCTACCCGATGGAGGGGAACACCTTCGCGACGATGCGCCAGATCTACGGCCCGAGCCTGCTGGACGGCTCGCGAACCTTCCACGAGACGTACGGCTCCGATGACGAGCTGATCGCCAACCAGACCTACATCAACGAACTGAGGGCAGCAGCATGAAGAGCATCATTGGACCGGCGCTGCCGGCCCGGGCACCGCGCGAACGCCGGATGGACAAGAACACGGTTGCCCGGCCGAGGCGGCCCAAGGCCGTGGCCTGGAGCGGCGACCCGGAGACGGTGGAGCAGTTTGAGGCGCGGGGCGGGCAGGTGCAGCGCCTGACGGCCAGCTGGGAGCAGGCAGCATGAGCGCAGTTTTCAGCGTAGGCCAGCTGGTCGTCGTGAAGGACGATCCGGACGTTTTCCCGTTCTGTGGCGAGATCGCGCGGGTATCCGTTCTCGATGTCCCCTGCATGGACGGGATCGGGATGGAGGTGATTAGCGACCACCTTGGCCGATTCAAGGGCACGTACGAGCAGTTTGAGCCGGTTCCTGAAATGGCAGGGAGGCACTGATGGACGCCATCGAGAAGCGGGCGCGGGAGCTGCTGGCCAGGGCGTATGAGGCAGATGGAATGGTCGGTCGTGCAGCGGTGATCCGTAATCCGAATCAGTACATGGAATCGCCGGACAGGCGTGCGGTGAGCTGCATCATCACCGCCCTCTGGCCACCCGAGGGCTACGTGCTGGTGCCTGTGGAGCCGACCAGTGCAATGCAGGACGCAGTAGAGAGCATGAAGCTTCCGCATGCTCTGCTTCGTACGGGTGTTCCTCTCGCAGATTTCCGTGAACGCTACGCCGCCATGCTCACCGCCCGCCCGGAGGTGCCGTGATGGCTGCGCGCAAGGCGGATTTCAGCCTGGACGCGCCGGGCTGGCCGAACTGGACCCGGCAGAACATCACCATCACGGTGGCGATTCGACTGGTCCGGAAGTACGGTGACAGGCTCCCGTCGGTCAAGGCTCTACGCGATGACTTCGGGGTAAGCCGGGCCACGGCTTTCCGGTGGCGGGCGGCTTTCCGCGACGGCCTAGCCCAAGAAGGGGACCAGCATGCAGGCTGACCGCGCGCTGGATCTGGTGCTTCCCTGGCCGAGCAAGGATCTGTCGCCGAACGCGCGCGTGCACTTCCGGGTAAAGGCCCGGGCCACGAAGCTGGCCCGGCAGACGGCGGCGGTGCTGGCGAACGAGGCGGGCTGGCGCGGGATGGTGCTGCCGCCGGGGCGGCTGCATCTCTGGATCGATTGCTACCAGGCGCCGGGCAAGAAGCTGCCTGACGACGACAACATGACCGGCCGCTGCAAGGCGTACCGGGACGGTATCGCCCAGCTACTGGGGATCGATGACGGCCGCTTCCAGGCGCACCTGTTCGTAAAGGACGAGCGGCGGCCGGGCGGCCAGGTGGTGGTGCGGATTACGGGCGGGCCGGCAGCGGCCGGCCACTCAACGACAGGGGAAGGGGCATGAATCCACGTGAGGCGATGGGGCGGCTGGGGCCGACGACGGTGAAGTTCGATATCGGCCGGGGCGGCGGGAATCCGGACCTGACGAACCAGGACATTGCCGCGGCGCTGGGCATGGTGCCGGCCGGGCTGGGCCGGGAGCTGCTGGAGGCGTGCTGGTGGCCGGACGGCGCCGCGCTGCGCCGGCACAAGCTGCGGGATGCGGTCATTGCGCTGGTCACCCCTGAGCTGCAGCGGCAGCAACGTCGGCTGGCCGAGGCGCGCACGGACTTGGGACTGGCCGAGGTGTGCATCGGCTGGGGCGGCGCGGCGACGGCGGAGCAGCGGGCGAACCGCGATGCGGCCCAGCAGCGGTTGGGCCGGGTGAAGGCGCAGTGCTGGCCGATCAGCACCCTGGAGTCGCTGCCGACGCTGGCCATGGCGGTGATCAGCGAGATTGCGCAGCGGCCGCACTGCGCCAGCTGCGAGGGCAGGGGCCAGGCGGTGTTGGGCGAGCTACTGATGACGTGCAAGGTGTGCGGTGGGTCTGGTCTGGGTCAAGTCAGCGACCGACGGCGCGCGGCTGCAATCGGCCGGGATGAGGCATCCTACCGGCGGACGTGGAAGCCGGTGTACGAGTGGCTGTTGACCAAGATGGTTGAGGCAGAGCAGGAGGCGGCCTGGCATATGCGATCCGCACTTACCCAGGCCGCCTGACCCTCAGACCATATCTGCAGCGTTGATAGCCTGTTCTCTCGCCTGTATAGCCGCATCTGCAGCGGCCTTAACCTCAAGCGTCTGACCGCCAATTAGATACACGTCGAACTTACGCAGGGCCGGTTGGTTGGGCGCGGCCATGATCGGGCCAACACCTGAAATGTGATCGGGCCTGACGACATACTGATTGAGGATGTTGATCATCTGCAGCCTGTCCTTGAGTGCGGAGGTGACACCTCCGCACTTTTACCAGTAAATTCCTACCATCGCACGCGACCCTGCCCGGCCACTGAGCCGGGCTTTCTGTTTTCGGACCCGTCATGATCCTGACCGCCTCGACAATCCAGCAGGCGGTTGGCTGCAGTGCCGCCGTCGCCGCCCAGTGGGCGCAGCCCCTGTCCGAAGCCTGCACGGCGTTCGGCATCAGCACCCCGAAGCGCGCGGCCGCATTCCTGGCGCAGGTGGGGCATGAGTCCGGCAGCCTTAGCAGGACCGTCGAGAACCTGAACTACGGCGCGCAGGGCATGGCCGATACCTGGCCCAGCCGCTACGCCGTGGATCCCAAGGCCAAGCCGAGGAAGCCGAACGATCTGGCGCGCGCGCTGGAGCGGAAGCCGGTAGCGATCGGCAACAACGCATACGCCAACCGCCTGGGCAACGGCTCCGAGGCGAGCGGCGACGGCTACCGATTCCGTGGCCGTGGCCCGATCCAGAACACTGGCCGCGCCAACTATGCCGCGATCCGGGATGCCCTGCGTGCCAAGGGTATCAAGGGCGTGCCCGACTTCGAGGCCCAGCCGGAAGCGCTGGAGCAGCCCAAGTGGGGCGCGCTGGCGGCTGGTGCCTTCTGGGATGCCCGATCCCTGAACAAGCTGGCTGACGCCGGCCGATTCGACGAGATCACTGAACGAGTGAACGGCGGGCAGACCGGTGCCGCTGATCGCAGGTCGCGCTATGCGCGCGCGCTGAAGGTGCTGGCCGCGTGACCGAGCCCGTGAGCACTCTCAAGACCATCGTCGGCACGTTCACTGCGGCGGTCGTGGCGCCGGCCACCGCTGACGCATTGCGGGCAGCAGAGCGCATCATCCTGGGCGTGCCCCAATCGGTGCTTCTGGTGGCCATGGCGGGCGCACTGATCGGCGTGCTGCTGCTGCCGGAAAAGGATGCGGAACGGGTGGCGGCGGATGCGAACCGCCGTCGTGGCCATCGCCTTCTGCAGACGGCCGCCCGCTGGGCGGCCTTGGCCGTAGCGGTCCTGGCATACGCCATCGTCGCAGCTTGGGTCATCGCTGTGGCCGCATCGATCTGGCCGACCCTCGCTGGCGCGCCGCAGCTGCCGCTGGCTGGCCTGTCCGGCGTCCTGATCCGCCGGCTGCTGCCCGGCTACGTGCGTCTGGTCGAGAAGGCCACTGGCGCAATCGGAGGCGACAAGCCATGAGCGTGCTTCTGATGTTTCTCCGTTCGGTGTGGGAGCTGGTCATCGGCGCTGCAGCTGATGCGTTCCAGTGGCTGCGAAAGCCGGGCAGCAAGATCAAGCTCGTCTGCGCGGTGCTGGCCTTCGGCTGCCTGGTCTCTGGCCTCTCCGCGTATGAGAAGGAGCAGCGCATCCGCGATCTGAGCGCGCAGGTGGTCAAGGTCAAGGCCGACTGGAAGGCAGATGCTGAGCGTCTGCAGGCCGATGTGGACAGCCGCGACCAGCGACTGGCCGAGGTCGCTGCCGCTCTTCGCGCCGAGGCTATGAAGCTGGAGGCCCTGAAGGCTGAGAGCGCTGCCGCCCTGCAGACCTTGGCCGGACGGATCGAAACGTCCGAGAAGGATGCAGCTACCTGGCGGGGCCGCTACGAGCAGCGGCCTGATACATGCAAGGCCGCGCTGGAACTGCTCGACTCTGCCTGCCCAGCCTTGAAGGGGTACTGACGTGCGACTGATCGTCCTGGCTGCGGCCTTCTGTCTGGCGTCCTGCCAGTCGTCGGCACCCAAGCCCAACCCGCCAGCACCCGCTGTCATCCGTGTCCCCGTTGCCACGTTCGTTCCGATCGATGCGGCGCTGACGAAGCGCTGCACCTGGGCGCGTGCCGGAAAGCCGTCTACTGTGTTCGAGGTGAGCAACGGCCGCAAGCGCTGCCTCGATCTGTACGAGGCGCAGTTCGATGCCATCGAGCAGGTGCAGGGGAAGCCGATCCCGTCGGACGGCAGCTGATGCCGCGGCGGGCACCGAAGCACAACGCCATGCCACGGCAGGCGGCGGTGCACGTACCGCCGGCGGCAGTGAGGCAGACGACGGCCGAGCGTGGCTACGGCAGCCGATGGCAGCGCGCTCGCGCGACATTCCTGCTCAGGCACCCACTCTGCGCAGAGTGCCAGCGGTCGGGGCACGTCACGGCCGCGACGGTGGTCGACCACATCACCCCGCACAAGGGCAGCCAGGCGCTGTTCTGGGACACCGACAACTGGCAGCCCCTCTGCAAGCCCTGCCACGACCGCAAGACCGCGACCCAGGACGGCGGGTTCGGCAACTGGCACCGAGGCGCCAAGGCGACCCCGAAACGCGGGCGCAGACGAGAATGAATCGCAACAAAGGCAGATAGGGCGGGGGGAGGGTCAAAAGTTGGGGCGGTTCGCCTCCCTGACCGTGCGCCCAAACGTTTTATCGCACCGTCAAAATTGAGATTTCAAAAATGAGAGGACGGAAGCCGACCGCTCCGGCCCTCAAGGTGATTGCCGGAACTGCCCGGCCGGACCGTGAGGCGCCTGACGCTCCCGAGTTCGACCTGATCGACGTATTCCCCGACCCACCGCAGCACCTGAACGTCAACGGGGCTGCAATGTGGAATGACCTCGGCCCCCAGCTGGTGGCAGCCAAGGTTCTCCAGACGGTGGACCTGTATGCACTGCAGCAGCTCTGCTACGCCTGGCAGGTCCAGGTGGCCAAGCAGATGGCAGGGGTGGATATCACAGCCGCTGAACAGACCGCGCTGAAAGCGCTGATGTCCGAGTTCGGTATGACGCCGGCGAGCAGACGCAAGGTGAGTTCTGGTGGCGCCGAGAAAAAGCCCGGCAACAAGTTCGGCGCCCTTCCGGCGCTCGCCAAGTAGCAAGAGGCCAGCGAAGCCAAAGACCGCAGCGCGGCCCCGGCGCCGGCCCCGCCCGGATCCCGCCGACTACGTGGCTGTGGCCATCGACTACGCGCAGGAGGCGGTGGAGGATCGGAAGGGAAAGGCCTTCGGCTTGCTGATTCGCCAGGCGGCCAAGCGCTTCCTGGACGACCTGGCCCGCGCGAAGAAGAGAGGGTCAGCGTTCACGTTTTCACCCACGCATGCAGCACACGCTTGCGGCTTCATTGAGCTGCTTCCGCACGTTGAGGGCGCTTGGGAGACTCCCGAGATCCGCTTGCACCGGTCCCACGTCTTTTTCGTGGTGCAGCTGTTTGGGTTCCGGAAGCTCGATGGCACCCGCCGCTTCACATCGGCGCTGTTTGCCGTGGCACGCAAGAACGCCAAGTCGACCCTGGCCTCGGCGATCCTTCTGTACTGCCAGTGCTGCGAGAACGAGGAAGGCGCCCAGGTCATTTCGGCGGCCACCACCTTCCCGCAGGCTTCGATCATCTTCAACGTCGCAAAGCGGATGGTGGAGAAGACGCCGGACCTTCGGGAGGCGTACGGGCTTGAGACCTGGGCCAAGTCGATCAGCCGCATGGAGATCGGCGCCAGCTTCAAGCCCATTCACGCGAAGGCAAGCACTCAAGACGGTTTGAACCCGTCGCACGTGGGGCTTGATGAGATCCACGCGCACAAGAGCCCTGATCTGCTGAACGTCCTGCAGTCCGCTGCGGGTGCCCGCCGCAACCCTCTCTGGTTGTTCACCACAACCGAGGGATACACCAACCCCGGCCCCTGGGCCGAGATTCGGCAGTTCGTGAAACAGCTGCTGGCCGGCGTGTTTAAGCACACGGCCGACCACTACCTGGCCGTGTTCTACGCGGTCGACGAAGAGGACGAGGATTTCGACGAGGCGAGTTGGCGGAAGGCCAACCCTCTGATGGAAGTAAACCCTCACCTTCTGGGGGCCATCCGAAAGGAGGCGGTCGAGGCCAAGGCCATGCCGTCCAAGCTGGCTGAGTTCCAGATCAAGAGGCTGAACCGGCCGGCTTCGGCGGCAAACGGTTGGGTCGCGCTACGCAAGTGGGCTGCCTGCTCCGGGGTGGTCGACCTTGAGGCGCTGAAGGACGTTCCCTGCTGGGGTGGGCTGGATCTGGCCAGCACTAGCGACCTGACGTCGTTCCGGCTTGTGTGGCGGGTGGACGGGAAGATCATCACCTGGGGCCGACGCTGGGTTCCAGAAGAGGCAGTAAAGCAGCGGACCGAGCGCGGCACGGTGCCGTACGCAGGCTGGGTAGCGTCTGGCCACCTCGAAACCACGGAGGGCGAGGTAACCGACTACGCCCATATCGAGAGGTCGATTCTGGACGTCGTCTCTCGGTTCAACGTTCAGTCGATCGCATTCGATAGCTGGAACGCCACGGAGGTTGTGGGTCGGCTTCTTGCCGCCGGCGTTCCGATGGTGCAGTTCATCCAGGGGCCGAAGTCGTATCACCCGGCTATGCAGGATCTTGAGCGCGCCTACGTGGGCAAGCGCTTCGTCCATGACGGAGATCCGGTGCTGACCTGGTGCGCTTCCAACTTGGTGGCGCGGCGAGACCAGAACCTGAACATGGCGCCCGACAAGAAACGATCGAGCGAGAAGATCGACGACATGACCGCGCTGCTGATGGCTGTTGGTATCAGCATCCCCGTTGCTGAAGAAAAGAGTGACAAGAAGCTTGTCCTCATGACCCTGGGATAGCCCATGAAGAACGACAACCGCGCCTACAGCCTGCTGGAGGTCAAGAACTACGACGACGACGAGCAGGTGATCACCGGCTGGGCGACAACGCCCGAGCCTGACCGCTACGGCGATGTGGTCGAGCCTCTGGGCGCGAAGTTCGCTGCAGAGCTTCCGCTGCTCTGGCAGCACCGGCACGACAGCCCGGTGGGCATCGTCAAGTTCGGCAAGCCGACGAAAGATGGAATTCCCTTCACCGCTAGCGTGGCGAGGATCGCCACCCCGGGCGCGCTCAAGGACATGTGCGATCTGGCCTGGCAGTCGGTCAAGGAAAAGCTGGTGCGTGGCGTGTCGATCGGCTTCCGGGCCCTCGAGTACAGCTACATGGATGGCGGTGGAATTCGATTCACCGAGTGCGAGATCTACGAGCTCTCTCTGGTGACGATCCCGGCCAACGCCGCCGCAACGATCCAGAGCATCAAGGCCATGGATACCAGTGGAACGCGCCGCCGCAGCAGCTACGGCGTGCCCCTGATTCAGTGCCAGAAGGCGGTGGTAGCGCGGCCTCCTGGCGGCGCAGTGAAGTTGCTGGACTGAAGTAACGGCCCGCTGGGCCATGCGGGGTGGAACCCGCTTCCCTACATTTTGCAGGCACCGCCCGGGGTGGAACTCGGGCCGAAGGGCTGCGCCAATCTCAGAGAGATCAAGATGACCATTCAGGAACAGCTGGAGAAGCTCCGCGCCACGCGTGACGCCCAGCAGAAGAAGCTCAACGAAGTCGCCCAGAAGTCCATGGACGAAAGCCGTTCGATGGACACCGGCGAAAAAGAAGAGTTCGACAGCATCGAAGACCAGATCAAGTCCCTGGACGATGACATCGACCGCCTGACCCGACTGCTCGCCGTGCAGGCGAAGTCCGCTGTGCCGGCCGCGCAGATCGTCCAGGAAAACGGCTCCGCGACCGATCCGAAGCGCGCCGCCGGCGCCGCCAGTGGCAAGGGCCCGGCTCTGATCCACAGCCGCAGGAACGAAGAGCAGGGCATCGGCTTTGCCCGATTCGCCATGGCGATGTACGCGGGCAAGGGCGACGTTTCCAGCGCCAAGGCCTTCGCGGACAACACCTTCCGCGACGATGTGCGGCTGAACGAAATCATGAAAGCGGCAGTTGCCGCTGGCAACACCACCGATCCGTCTTGGGCCGGCAACCTGGTCCAGTATCAGAACCTGTCGAGCGAGTTCGTCGATTTCCTGCGGCCGCGCACCATCATCGGCCAGCTCGGCCAGGGTAACGTGCCGGGCCTGCGCCGCGTCCCGTTCAACGTCCGCATCCCAGGCAAGACCGCCAAGGGCCGTGCACAGTGGGTGGGGGAGGGCTTCCGCAAGCCGGTGACCAAGTCGGGCTACGACGCGACGGAGCTGAAGTGGGCCAAGATTGCCGGCATTTCGGTGATCACCGAGGAGCTGGCGCGCTTCTCCGACCCGTCGATCCAGATCCTGGTGCGCGACGACCTGTCCGACGCGGTCATCGAGCGCATGGACGAGGACTTCGTCGATCCGGCGAAGGCCGCTGCCACTGGCGCTGGTCTGTCGCCGGCCTCGATCACCAATGGCGTGACCGCGATCCCTTCCACGGGCGACGTGTACGCCGATATCCAGGCTCTGTGGGCCACGGCCGACGATACCAATCTGCCGGTGTCGAGTGCGGTCTACATCACCGACAGCGCTACCGCACGTCGCCTGTCCGGCCTGCGCAATCCGCTGATGGCCCGTGAGTTCCCCAACGTCTCGATGACCGGTGGCGACATCGATGGCGTGCCGCTGGTCGTGTCCAACTACGTCCCGTCGGGCATGTTCATCCTGGCCTTCGCCAGCGAGATCTACCTGGCGGACGACGGAGTGGTCACCATCGATGTCAGCCGCGAGGCCACGATCATCATGGACGATGACGCGACCGCCACTCCGACGATCGCGCAGATCCAGAGCATGTTCCAGACGAACCAGCTGGCCATCCGTGCCGAGCGCTTCGTGAACTGGAAGAAGCGTCGGCCGCAGGCGGTCTCGTACTTGACCGGTGTCGAGTGGGGCAATCCGGTCGACGCCGGCGGTGGTGGCGGCTGATTTCTGTAGTTCTCGGCGGGGGCTTCGGCCCCCGCCTTCTTTTCCCCGGGAGAAAGGTATGGCGAAGATCGAGATGATCCGGCGGAACCGCGTTTTCAGTGTGGACGCCAGGCTGGCCCGCCTCCTGGAAGCTCATGGTGG
The DNA here is from genome assembly GCF_056854535.1 of Stenotrophomonas sp. STEN054. Classification (NCBI taxonomy): domain Bacteria; kingdom Pseudomonadati; phylum Pseudomonadota; class Gammaproteobacteria; order Lysobacterales; family Lysobacteraceae; genus Stenotrophomonas; species Stenotrophomonas sp. STEN054. The sequence continues at coordinate 31,423 of NZ_JBXFWG010000019.1, forward strand.
CTACCAGCGGCGCGACATGCAGGCGCAGTCGGCAGCCGCCCCAGTAGCGCCGCCGCAGCCGGCAGCTCCGGAAGTGTTGAAGCAACCGGCAAAGGTTGACGACGGGAAACCCGCGCGCACGGCCGCCAAGAAGGGAAAAGGTTCTGCCGTGCCGAAGACGGCGCCGGCGAAGGACGAATTCTGATGGCTGGATTCTCGCCCCGTGAATTGGCCACCGAGGCCGGTGTGCGCAGGTACGGGACTGACTACCTCAAGTCGCTGCACCCCGTGCATGCGTCCGTCGGAATGGGGGGCTGGCATTCCCTGGTGCGAGAGCCCTTCACCGGCGCCTGGCAGCGGAACTTGGAAGAGCGGCATGAGTCGGTGCTCACCTATCCGACTCTGTATGCGTGCCTGAACCGCATCGCGTCGGATGTCGGAAAGCTTCCTTTCGTGCTTAAGGCAGAGGATTCCAGCGGTATCTGGCGCGTAGATAGGAACAACACCGCCTACTGGCCCGTGCTGCGGAAGCAGAACAGTTACCAGACGTCGCAACAGTTCCGCTCAGCCTGGATGCTGTCGAAGCTCGCCCAGGGCAACACCTATGTCCTGAAGGGTCGGGACGAGAGGAACGTGGTCAACAAGCTGTGGATCTTGGACCCGTGCAGTGTTCAGCCGATGGTGTCCGATAGTGGCGACGTGTTCTACCAGCTGAACTACAGCGCCGGGACCAATCTTCTGCCCGAGAACTATCCCGGTGAGCAGCTGGTTGTTCCGGCGAGCGAGATCATCCACGATCGGATGAACTGCTTCCACCATCAGCTCATCGGTGTCCCGCCCCTGTGCGCTGCACAGTGGCCGGCGGTGAAGAACCTGAAGATCCTCAAGGATTCCACCAACTTCTTCTCCAACGGAGCGAATCCGGGCGGCATTCTGACCGCGCCCGCCGGCATGTCCGACGAGGATGCCCAAGCCGTTAAGGAATACTGGAACACCAGCTTCCAGGGATCCAACGCGGGCAAGGTGGCGGTGATCGGTGCGGACATGAAGTTCACACCCTTCGCATTCAAGGCTGCCGACTCCCAGCTGGTTGAGCAGATGCGGTACTCCGACGAGCAGGTATGCCAGCCGTTCGGCATCCCTCCTTTCAAGATCGGCATTGGGTCGATTCCTGCTGGGATGAAGGTCGATGACATCAACCAGCTGTACTACTCGGATGCCCTCCAGGCGCACATCGAGGCCATGGAGGAGCTGCTGGACGAGGGTCTGGGTATTTCCCGCCCGATGGGCGTCGAGCTTGATTTGGAGCCGCTTCTGCGGATGGATGTTGGCAAGCAGGCCGAGGTGCACAACACCCTGACCGGCGGCGGCATTGAAACCCCGAACGAGGCGCGGTTGGTGTTCAACCTTCCCCCTCTGGAGGGTGGCGATACGGTCTATATGCAGCAGCAGGACTTCCCGCTGGATCAGGTCAGGCAGAACAGGATCGTGGCTCCGACCGAACCGGGCCCTGACGCTGAATATCCGGAAGACGACCAGCCTGCTGCTGACGACGAGCTGAGGTCTCTGCAGCAGTCGAACTTCATCTTGATGGCCCTGCGCGCCGCACGGGCCGAGGTATTCCGCAATGACTGATCCCATCGACTTCGGCACGGAGATCGGCGCCCTGATCCGTGAGGCGGTCGCACCCCTCAAGCGAGAGCTGGAGGAGCTGCGACAGCGCGCTCCGGAGAAAGGTGATCCCGGAAGGAATGCTGATCCTGTCGATGTGGAGGCTCTGGCCGACCTGGTCGTGGCCAAGTTGCTGGACTCGCCGCGACTGCTGACTCTCGTGGACGTTGCCACGGTAGACGCCGTGTCCAAGCACTTCGAAGCCAACCCGGTTCAGAACGGCCGCGATGCCGATCCGGCAGTGATTCTGGCAACGGTGAAGGCTGCGGTTGAGGCACTTCCGGTCCCGAAAGATGGGCTTGATGCGGAGCCTGTCACCGAGCAGCAGATTGCAGCGGCAGTGGCAAAGCACCTCGCGGCGCACCCGCCGCAGGCTGGCGCTGATGGTGTGGGCCTGGCCGGCGCCATGATCGATCGCAGGGGGGAGCTGATCATTACGACCACGAAGGGTGAGGCCATCCGTCTTGGTGTCGTGGTTGGCCGGGACGGTGAGGACGGCCAGCACGGCATCAGCTTCGACACTGCCTCCGGCGAGTACGACAGCGAGCGCGGGTTCGTCATCACTCTTGGCTCAGGCGAGCGCAGGACGGAGCTGGTTCTGCCGTACATGGTGCACAGGGGCTTCCACCGGGACGGACTCGGCATGAAGGCGGGCCAGTCGGTGACCCATGACGGTGCGCTCTGGATCGCAAAGCGCGCGACCGCGTCCAGGCCATGCCTGGAGAACACCGACGATTGGATCTTGGCCGCCCGGAAGGGCCGCGACGGCAAGGACGGCCGGAGCGTGCGGGTTCCAGCTGGGCCTGTGAGCCTGGGAGACGGCGATGGTTGAGTTCGTGACCAAGGCGCAGGCCCAGGAGCAGCTCCGGCTTGATCCTGGTGCCGACGACCTCTGGTTGGCGTTTGCCATACCGGCCGTGAGCGCGGCGGTGGATAGCTGGCTGAAGTCACCATGGCGGCGCTATGAAATTCAGCGGGACGGCGCTGGCGCGCCGATCATCGGCCGTGACGGGTTCCCCGTGCCGGTTGTGGACGATGAAGGGGAACCGGTGCTCGCTTCGCAGGTGGTGCTTGCCACGCTGGTGGAGCTGGCAAGCCACTACCGGTTCCGGGAGGGCGAGGGCGACAACACGGTGCCCGCCGATGCCGGGCATGGTTACGTTCTGTCTCGCGCTGCAACTGCCCTGCTGGCGCCGCTACGGCGCTCCACGGTGGCGTAAGTGGCCTGCTCCGGCTGCGCGCGCCGGCGCGCCTGGCTCATGAAATGGATGCGAGAAGCGAATGAACGAGCAAAGCGAATTGCTGGCCGCCCTGCGCGCCCAGACCGAGGCGACGCACCAGCTGGTGGCGGCGCTGCAGGAAAAGACGAAGGCCGACCTGGAGAACGCCAAGGCGGTTAACCGTCTGGTGGACTACCTCTGCGACAGTGAAGGCGGCGAGGCGGAGGCGGCCGGGGCCGGCAACTACCTGAGCGGGAAGCCGCGATGATCGCCGCCGGCCGTCTGCGCCACCGGGTGCAGCTGCAACGGCAGGTGCACGGCCAGTCGCCTGAAACCGGCGCGCAGACGGTCAGCTGGGAGCCGCTGGCCGATGTGTGGGCCGAGGTGGCCGCGCTGTCGGCCCGCGAGCTGGTCGCTGCCAAGGCGGTGGACAGCGAGGTCACCATGCGGGTGACCATCCGCCAGCGCGACGACGTGACCGACAAGTGCCGGTTGATCCACCGCGGCAAGATCCTGAACATCCAGGGCGTGCTGCCCGATCCGGTCAGCGGCCTCGAATACCTCACGCTCCCCTGCAGCGAGGGTGTCAACGATGGCTGATGGCATCCGATTCGATGTGAGCGGCCTGGACGGAATCCGCAACAAGATGGCGCAGGTGAAGCGCGAGGTGAACTACAAGGGCGGGCGGGCCGCCTTGCGCCGGGCGGCCAACGTGCTGCGTGACCAGGCGCAGAGCAACGCCCGCCGGGTGGATGACCACGAAACCGAGACCGCCATCTGGAAGAACGTTGCGGTGCGCTGGAATGGCCGCGCCTTCAAGCAGGATGGCGTGCTGGCCTTCCGCGTCGGTGTGCTGGGCGGCGCCCAGGCCGGCCGCGCGGCGCAGCTCGGAACCAGCAACCCGGGCGGCATCACCTGGTACTGGCGCCTGCTGGAGTTCGGCACTTCGAAGATGGCCGCCCAGCCGATCTTCCGGCCCGTGCCGGATCAGGCCGGCCAGAAGGCCGTCGACGTGTTCGCGCGCAGCTTCAACCAGGCGCTGGACCGCGTGCTGGCAAAACAGGGGGCTGCATGATCCCCCCGATCTTCCAGCTGTGCCTGGCCTCGCCGTCGGTCCTGCAGGCCTTCGGTGCCAATCCCACCCGCGTCTACCCGTTCGGCCTGATCGAGAATCCGCCAGCGCTGCCCTACGCGGTCTGGCAGACGGTGTTGGGCATGCCCGAGAACTACTTGGCCCAGAGGCCCGACGTTGACGCACTGACTACGCAGATCGACGTCTATGCGAAGGACGAGGCACCGCTGATCCAGGGTGCGAAGGCCCTGCGTGATGCCTTCGAACCCCGTGGGTACATCACCCGCTGGGGAGGCCAGATGCTCGACCCCGAGACGAAGCTGCTGCGCCTGTCGTTCGATGTGGACTGGCTGGTCCCCCGGTAACGCCCGCTACAACCCCACCCACGCCCCGCACTGCGGGGTTTTTTATGCCCGCAGGAGAAACGATGAGCATCCTGACCCAAGGAACCCAGCTGTACGGCCTGATCAACGGCGTTGTCCGCGAGATCGAGTGCATCACGGCCTTCAACCCCGGCACCGCGCCGGCGGACCAGATCGACGACACCTGCCTTTCCGAGACCAAGGCGCGTACCTACAAGAAAGGCCTGCGCACGCCCGGCCAGGCTTCGGTGACCATCAACGCTGACCCGAAGAACGACAGCCACTACCTGATGTGGCAGCTGGGTGAGCAGGAGGAAGACGGCGATCCGATCCCGTGGGCCATCGGCTGGTCCGACGGTGTGGATATTGAGCCCACCGTGCAGCAGGTCGGCAGCCTGTCGAGTATCGAGGTTACCAACGGCGGCTCCGGCTACACCTCGGCACCGACCGTGACCATCACCGGTGGCGGCGGCAGCGGTGCCACCGCCACGGCCATCGTTGATTCCGGCTCGGTGATCGGCGTCAACATCACCAACCCGGGCACCGGCTACACGACCCCGCCGACCGTTGCCTTCAGTGGCGGTGCTGGCACCGGAGCCGCTGCGACGGCGGAACTCTCCACCGTCGCAGAGCTGGTGCTGCCGAACACCCGCACCTGGTACACCTTCCAGGCTTACGTCAGCGACTTCCCGTTCGACTTCCAGGGCAACACCGTCGTCACCACCGCGGCCACCATGCAGCGCAGCGGCCCGGGCGTCTGGCTGCGTAAGGCGGCCACGCCGTGAGCCGGGCTTCCAAGAAGACGGCCACCGCGCGTGTGGTGAACCTGAGCGTTGCCGACCTGCAGAAGGCCGGCGCGTTCACTGGCCGGCCAGTGGAAAAGGAGATCCGCTGGAAGCGGGGCGACGAGGAGCTGACCGCCACGGTCTACGTGCGGCCGCTGGGCTTCCAGACGGCGGTGTCCGACGTGCTGTCTGCCACGAACAAGCACGACGGCGTTGCCGGCCGCATCGCGGCCAGCATCTGCGACGAGAGCGGCAAGCCCGTGTTCACCGTCGCGGATATAACCGGTGAGGCCGATCCAGAGCGAGGTGCCCTGGACGGCAACCTGTCCGTGGCGCTGCTGATGGCCATCGGCGAGGTAAACAACCTGGGAAAAGCTACGAGCTGACCCCGGAGGACGAGCTGTGGTGCGAGCTGGTCCTGAACGGGATTGGCGGCCGCAGCATCGCCGAGGCAAAGGAGTGCCTCGGCATCCGGGAGTTCCAGCTCTGGAGCCTGTACCGCGCCCGGCGCGGCAGCTTGAACCTGGGTGGCCGGCTGGACGCAGCAGCAGGGATGCTGGCCGCGATGTTCGCCAACTCGAACCGCAAGCCAGGTAGCGCTGCGTTCACGGCCACCGACTTCATGCCCTACGTGGATGCCGAGCCCATCAGCCTCGAGGAGGCGATGAAGCAGTGGTAGCCGGGACGTAGTGCGCGCATTAACCCGGCTGGCCACCGGCCAGCCCCTGCAGCAGAGAGAGCTATGTCCCGGTCCCTTGGTACGCTGACCATCGACGTTATCGCCGAGGTCGGCGGCTTCGCGTCCGGCCTGGACAAGTCCGAGCGCCGGGCGGAGCAGTGGCGAAAGAAGGTCGAGGCCGAGGCAAAGCTGGCCGGCATTGCTCTGGGCACCGCCATCGCCGCCGCGGTGGTAATGATCGGGCGCAACACCATCGCGGCAGAGCGCGAGGTTGCCCAGCTGGATGCCATCATCCGCTCCACCGGTGGCGCGGCCGGTTACACCCGGCAGCAGCTGCTGGACATGGCCGACACCCTGTCGAGCAAGTCAACGTTCAGCGGCGGCGAGATCGTCGAGGCCCAGACCCGCCTGCTTTCGTACTCGGGCATCCTGGCGTCCAACATTCCCAGGGCCATGCAGGCGGTCATCGACCAGTCGGCGCGTCTGGGCATCAGTGTCAGCCAGTCGGCGGAGACTATCGGCCGTGCGCTGGAATCGCCCAGCAAGGCGGCCGCCGCGCTCGCACAGCAGGGCTTCGGTGCAGCCTTCACCAAGGAAGTGCGGGGCACGATCGACGAGCTGGTCAAGGCCGGCAAGGAAGGCGAGGCCCAAATGATGATCCTGGAGATCCTTGAAGAGTCGTACGCCGGCGCGGCGCAGGCGGCGCGTGACACCTTCGGCGGAGCGCTGCAGGCCCTGGGCAACACCCTCAATGACATCACCACCGCCAAGGACGGGAGCCTGAAGGGCGCCACGGACGCGGTCAATACGCTGATCGAGACGCTGAACGATCCGGCCACGAGAGAGGGCTTCAACAACCTGATCTCGGGCGCGGTTGAAGCCATCGGCACGATGGCCAAGTTCGCATCCACCGCGGCCAACGTGACCAAGTTCGTGGCAGAGAGCCTGGCTGCACGCGTCAGCGGACCTGACATGGCCGACGTGGTGCGCGTGGAAGACCGCATCGAGCGCCTGCAGAAGACGCTGGCGGCTGTGAAGAACTCGAAGGGCACGCTGGGCTTCTCCATGCTCAACGCCAGCGAGCTGATTCCGTCCGATCTGATTTCCAGCCCGGATAAGGTAATGCAGCGCCTGCGTGGCGAGCTCGCCAACGAGCAGCGAAAGCTGGAAGAGGGCCGGCGCATGCTGGAGCTGGCAGCCAAGGCGGCAAGTGCAGCGAAGGTCGAGCCGACAGGAGTCACCGGCGATGCTGCTGCGCGCGAAGCCGCAGCTGCAGCCGCAGCTGATGCCGAGAATGCCAAGAAGCGCTTGGCCGGGCAGCAGCAGCTGCAGCGTGCCTATGAGTCCTCCTCGCTGCAGCTGCAACGCCAGATCGCGCTGTTCGACACCAGTTCTGATCGTTCGGGCCGGGCGACGGAGTTGCAGCGGCTGAACTTTGAAATGACGTACGGGAGCCTGCAGGGGCTGAACGCTGCGCACCAGGAGCGACTGCGCGCGCTGGCCACCGAAATTGATCGATTGGCTGGGGTGAAGTCGGCCAACGAAGAGGCGGCCAAGGCCACCGAAGCTTTCGTCAAGCTGAAGGACGAACTCAACAAAAAAGATTCGCTGGGTGTCGACCTGGCCCGGGATCGTTTGAAGGTGCTGCAGGCCGCCGCGGCCGTGGGCGCAGCCAATGATGCTGACTACGTTGCAACCGCTGGAAAAGTGATCGACCAGGTCGGCGGAAATGGATCGTCCGACTACAAGGGGCCGGACGCTCTTTTCGGTGGTTCCCGAGGCGAATTCTCCAAGATCGATGAAGCGGAGGAGGCCGAGAAGAAGAAGCTGCAGTCCCAGCTTGAGGCGCTGGAGGAGCAGAGGCAGGCGCGCCTCGATCTGGAAACGGACTGGAACGCCAAGGAGCTGAAGCTCCGCGAGGAACATCAGGCGAACCTCGACCGGCTTGACCGGGCTCGCTGGCAGGTGGCCGCGACGGAGGCTCAGTCCGCATTGGGGAGCATCACCGATGTGATGCGCACCAGCTTCGGCGAGCAGTCCGCCCTCTACAAGGCGGCGTTTGTGGTCCAGAAGGCCGCAGCGATCGCTCAGTCGGTCATTGCCATTCAGCAGGGTATGGCGATGGCGGCGGCAAACCCTTGGCCGACCAACCTTGCCGCCATTGCTTCGGTGGCTGCGGCGACCGCCGGCATCGTCTCCAACATCGCCGCGGTCGGCATGGCCCACGACGGCATCGACAGCGTTCCCGAGACGGGCACGTGGTTGCTTCAAAAGGGCGAGCGGGTCACCACGGCGGCGACCAGCGCAAAGCTGGATGCAACCCTGGACCGCGTCTCACGCGACACCGACGGTGGCGGCAGGGGCGATACCAACGAGTTCAACTTCAACGTCAACGGATCCATCAGCGAGCGCGAGCGGCTGATGTTGCAGGAGACGGTCACCCGTGCCGTGACGCTGGCGCGGCAGGACAGGGTTGCGGACACCACCTCCGGGACCGGCCCCCAATCGCGCGCGATGCGGTCTAACTGGAATGTCAGAAGGAAGGTCGGGTAATGGCGCTGATCATGCAGCCGAAGTGGTTGCCCGAGCCGCTGCGGGAGGGCTACGGACTGCGCCACGTGTCGCCGCTGGCGCGGTCCACCTTCGTGAGTGGTCGGTCGCTGCCGCGGCGGGCCTATACCGCCACACCCAGCCAGACGGAGGTGCGCTGGCTGCTCAATGACCAGCAGGCTGCGCTGTTCGAGAAGTGGTTCCAGGAACGGCTGATTGACGGTGTCGCCTGGTTCGCATGCCGCCTGCGCAGCCCGTTGGGCATGGACTACTACAAGGCGCGGTTCACCGACATCTACGACGGCCCGACGCTGACCAACTCAAACCTGTGGATGTTCACCGCGCAGCTGGAGCTGTATCTGCGGCCTCTGCTTGCCGATGGCTGGTCGGAATACCCGGAGGGAATCCTGCAGGCCAACGTGATTGACCTGGCAGCCAACAGGGAGTGGCCACAGCCATGAGCATCCTCGAACGGCTCTACGCCTCCGGCGGAAGCGAGATCGAGCACGAGACGCTGGCCATCACCGTCGGCAGCGAGACCCACTACCTCATCAGGGGCTGGGAGGATCTGCGGGCGGTGCTGGAAACGGGCGAGCAGGTCACCTTCAAGGCCTGCGGGATGGACGTGGCGAAGCCGGCGCGCAACGCCGACGGCGTGCAAGATCTGCGCTTCGCCCTGACCAACATCGACGGCGTGGTCAGCACCAAGATCCGCGCCGCGCTGGCTGCGCGCCAGAAAATGACCGTGACCCTGCGTGTGTACCTCAGCAGCGATCTGCTGGCACCCATCAAGCGCCCGCTCTCGATGGACATCAAGGGCGGACAGTGGTCCGCCACTGAGGTCCAGGTCACGGCCGGCTTCATGAACATCCTCGACACGGCCTGGCCGCGCGATCGCTTCAACCTCTCCAAGCACCCCGGGCTGCGCTACATCTCATGAAGATCGATCTGGAAAAGTACCTGGACGTGGTCTGGGTCAGTGGCGGCCGCGTGTTCCCCGAGCTGGACTGCTACGGCGTGGTCAACGAGGTCCGCCGGGATCTGGGCTTGCCTGCCTGGGACGAGCATCCCGGCGCCACCCGTGAGGAATTGCCCGAGCTGGCGCAGCAGGCCGTCCTGCAGCACGCCGGCAGCGACCTCGTGCAGGGTGCTGTGGCGTTTTGCTACGAGGGCAGCATGGTGACGCACGTGGCCGTGCTGGTGGAGGTGGAGGGCCGCATGTGCACGTTGGAGTGCAACGACGGCCGGAATGTGACCGTCCTTCCGGTGTCTCGGTTCGAGCGCCGGTTTAACCGCGTGGAGTATTACGCGTGATCCGGGTGTTTCCGTCGCGTATGCCCGGCGAGGCACTGGAAACGCATCGGCACGGCAGGACCACTGTGGACGGATGGTTGCGGTCCAACGTGGCTGGCTACACCGGCCAGGGTGAGCAGCCGATCGAACTGGATGTGGACGGCCTGGCCGTGCACTCTTCGGCGTGGGCAGACACGTGGATCGACGGCGATTCCGACGTGTGCATCTACCCGGTGCCCCATTACGAGGGTGCGGCTGCGGTGGTTTACTGGGTGGTCGTTGCCGTCGTGGCTGCCTATGCCATCTACATGGCGTCGAACCTTCCCTCTGGCAGCCGGTACGGCCAGGGCGACACCCTCAGTCTGGACACGGCGCGGGCGAACACCGCGCGCCTCGGCAGCCCCGTGCGCGAGGTTCTGGGGCGATGCCGGGTGTGGGCCGACTACCTGGTGCAGCCGGTGTCGCGGTTCGTCGGTGGCAAGACCTACCGCACCCAGATGTTCGTGTGCGTGGGGAAGGGCCGGCACGTCATCCCGCTGGGATCCGCGCGCCTGGGCAACACGCCCATCAGCTCCTTCGGCAGCGACGTGGATATCACCATCTACCCGCCGGGCGCGGACGTGGGCGGTGACGTGCGTTCCGAGAACTGGGTGAATTCGACTGAGGTGGGCGCCACGGCCTCCGGCACCGCTGGCCTGGACCTGAGCGACACGGCGGACGTGGCCACCGGCATCAATGCGGACGCGGTTACGGTATCTGGAAACGTCATCACCCTGAACAACGCCACCATCACCGATGCCAATGGCAAGGAGCGGCCGGCCACGTCGGTGCCCAGCAGCTGGGTGGTGGGGGCAGTGCTGACGTTGAAGGTCGCGGCGACGTTCACTGCCACGACCAGCGGCCTGTACTCGATCATTGCCGGCAGCGCCGTGGCTGAGCTGGCGCCCTTCGTTGGCATGCCGGTGCTGCTGACCTACAACGGCGCCGACTATGCGCTGTACGTGGCCAGCTACACCCCCGGCTCTCCGGCCGTGCCGGGTCATGGCGGCAGCCCTGCGAAGCTGGTGGGCTCGGCCGCTGCCAGCAACTTCGATTTCAGCAGTTCTCCGGTCACCTTTGGCATCAGTTGGCGCGGCACCACGTACAGCGTGGCATTGGTTGCCAACTACATCACCCTTGGCGTGCTGCTTACTGCCATCAATGACCAGCTGGTGGACAGTGGGCTGGTGGCCACACAGTCGGGCGGGGTTGTAACCATCGCAGAAGCGGAGAGCCCCTACGCCGGCGGCATCATCACGTTCAGTGGCCTGCCGTCCACTGTGTTCGGCAGCAGCCCGACCACCACAGCCGGCGACGCCACGACCGGTGGAACGCCGGCGACCCAGCCGCGCGTCACCCTGGCCTATGACAGCGCGACCGGAACGGCCTTTGGCGGCTTGCCGCCGGGGTCTATCTCGCTGTCCATGTCGCGTGGACAGAGCGAGTACCGTATCAGCTCGGTATCCGGCCTGACCCTGACCGTGCAGCGCCTTACCGAGGGCGGAGTGGTCGACACCAGCTGGCCAGGCTGGACCGCCCGGACGGCCACTGACTACCGGGCCACCGGGTTCCAGGAGGGCGAGGAGTGGCTGGGGCCGTTCCTGGTATGCCCCAGTGGCGAGACGACGGACGCGTTCGAGTACGACTTCAACTTCCCAGGCGGCCTGATCTGGTACACCGACAAGGGCAACAAGCGCACCTTCACGGTGACCGTGCGCGTGGGCTACCGCGTGTTCGGATCGGGCGATGCCTGGTCCGTGCGCACGCACACCTACACGGCCACTTCCGAGGACGCGCTGGGCTTCACCGAGCGCATCAACCTGACCACACCAGGGCAGCTGGAGGTGCGCGTGCGTCGGGTGACTGAGCGCGGCGGCAACTCGGCGCGGGACGCCTGTTTCTGGCAGGGCCTGCGCGCGCGCCTGCCGCAGCGGCCGACCCGCTACGACGACCTGACCACCATCGGCCTGACGGTCACCACCGGCACGAAGCTGGCCGCCCAGACCGACCGCCGGTTCAACGTGGAGGCCACGCGCCTGTACGACGATGGCGCGGCGCGCAGCATCAGCGGGGCGATGGTCCATGTGATGCGCTCGCTGGGCCTGCCGTTCGACCAGATCGACACGGAGACGCTGCAGCACCTGGAGGACATTTACTGGACGCCGCGCGGGGAGTTCTTCGACTTCAGCGCGGAGAAGTCCGGCACCAGCGCGCTGGACCTGCTGCAGATGGCCGCCCAGGCCGGCATGGGTTACTTCCTGCTGATCGATTCGATGTGCTCGGCGGGCAGGGAAGGGGTGAAGGCCTGGCGCGGCGGTATCTCGCCCCAGCGCCAGCTGGAGCCCCTTAGCACGTCGTTCATCTCGCCCGGGCCGGACGACTACGACGGCGTGGACGTGACCTACATCGACGAGGTGACGTGGGCGGCCGAGACGGTGGAATGCCGGCTGCCGGGCGTGACCGAGCCATGGAAGGTGGAGACCTACGAGCTGCAGGGTGTCGGCACGCGCGATCGCGCGTACCGCATCGGCATGCGCCGGCTGATGAAGCATCAAGGCCAGCGCCTGACCTACAAGACCAAGACCGAGATGATGGGCCTGGTCTACCAATACGGGGACCGGGTGAAGCTGTTCGACGACATTCCCGGGTCGAGCACCACCAGCACCATGATCGAGTCGGCGCGGCTGGATGGCACGCGGCTGCTGATCGAGGTGGGCGAGTACCTGGACTGGAGTCTGCCGGCGCCGCGGTGCCTGGTGCGGTTCCAGGACGGAACGCTGTCGAACGTGATCGTGCCCACGAAGGTGGACGACCACCGGCTGACCATCGCGGCCTCGGCGTTGCCGGGTGAGCACGCCTTCAACACCTGGATCATGGACGACCCGACGATTGACCCGCCGGAGCTGATCTTCTGCGACAGCACGCGCGCTGGGTATGACGCTGTGCTGGCCGACCTCACGCCAGGCGAAGACGGCTCGGTCGAGCTGACCGCCCTGCAGTACGACCCCGCCTTCTACCAATACGACGACGCCAACGCGCCGTAGCACCACTGGAGACGCACCCAGATGACCAAATTCAACACCGGCAACCCGGTGGGCTCGAACTCGCCCCTGGATTTGTACGACAACGCCGAAAACCTCGATGCTGCCATCAACGGTACTGGCCTGAGCTGGACCGATCGCCTGGGTGTCATCAGACAGAGCTGGGCGGGCTTTAAAGTTGCTTTTGACCAGTTCATTGCAGCCGGCAGTACCATCGAGTTTCCGACTTGGGCCGCGGCCAGCGCTGCGGCCGGGGCAGGGCAGATCCCACAGAACCGCCAGGTGGCGGTGATCGGGGATACCGGCACGCACACCGATCCCGTATCGGGGGGCAGCGTGCCCAACAGCGGCCGGTACGTGATGGTTACTGCTGGGCTGCAGTTCCGCAGCGCTGACGTTCTCAGCCAGAAGGCGGATCTCACGACGGTGGCACTGCAGCGAGCCAGGACGGAAGGCATCACCGATATCGAGCGCAGCCCCAATCTGTTCCTTGACTCGTTTTACGCGCGGCTCGTATCCGGGGCAGGTGAAAGTTCCAACGATGGCATCTTCGGCGGTACTGTTGGCGGCGCCACCGCCGTAGTCGACCCGCAAGGCAGGCCCTCAGTCAGGATCGCTGTGGCCAGCGCCCAGCGCTACTGGCGGATTCCCTTGGCCTATCTCGGCGTGGTGGCAGGCGACAAGGTGAGCGCAGCCATTCGGGTTTTTGATCGGCAGGGTTCTGGTGCTAGCGCTCGCCTGATCGTGAAGAATTTGACCGCCGCTTTCGCGGAGATCAATCGCCTGGAGGCCGCGATTCCTGGGCTCGCCGCTGGGCAGGAGTACGTTGCTCAAATCCCAGGCTTTGTAGTTGACGCCTCTGCAGCGTTCATCGAGGTCGCGGTTCTCAATGCCGGATCGACGAACGCGCTGTCGTTCACCGATATTCTGGTTGCGAAAGGACTCAACCCCGACTTTCGACCATCCGTCACCTACGCGAAGCAGGCAGCTCTGGCCACCCTGAACAGGGCGGTAGACCTCACTTTCAGCGCTCCCAACCTGATCGACAACAACTGGGCGAAGACTGTAGCGCTGGGTGCCGGTGACGCTGTGCGCGTGCCTGAAGTCCGCAACGGCTACAGTGCGGTCCGCGTGGACCGTACCAGCGGCGCCGAATGGAGACTGCAGATCCCACGCGACCGCTTCGGCGGCACTTTCTCCGTTGCTGGAACGCTGGTCGATGCGACCAATACGTCGGCCAGACGACTGATGGTGATGCAGCGCAATGCTGGTGCCGAGATCGCCGGAACCCGCGTGACCCTGCAGCCGGCCAACAACAACGGCTTGCCGCTGCGAGTCTCGCAGGACAACGTCACCATTCATCCGGATTGCACTGTGGTGGAGCTGTATATCAGCGGTGGCAGCGCGGGCAGCGGGTCGTCTGCCTGGTGGGCTGATGTGGTTTTGGCCAGTGGAGACTCTTCGCTTTACCGGCCCTACAGCGGCATCCCGGCCAACCCGAATGGCGGGTTGGTGTTCGTGGGCCCGGCGGGCAGCGATGGAAACGCGGGCACGCGCCTGCTGCCTTTCGCTACACCGAATGCAGCCATCGCAGCTCTCGGTGGTGTCGGAACGGTCGTCGTGCTCCCCGGAACCTACGGGCCGTCGTTCAAGATCAACCCGGCCATCGTGAAGGACGTTCAGGTCCTGGGGCTGTGGTCTGCTGGTGCCGTCCCGTTGGTCCGCTGCGTGAACAAGCTGACCGGCATCACCAAGACCGCCGGACGCGGGAAGGTCTACCAAGCAACAGTGCCCGGGCTGGTTTTGGCTTCGCTCAACTGGGTTTGGCAGGGTGGCGTTGCCGATGCCAGGACGTCGATCGCCGCTGCTGATCGTAAGCCGTGGCACCGTGGCAGGACGAACAGGCTGCCCAACACCAAGATCGTGAAAGCCACCGACACCAGCAGCATCGAGGCAGCGCTCGCTGAGCTGGATGCGGCTGCCGATCCCCGCTGCTATTACCAGGACGGAGTGCTGTATTTCACCGTTGCAGCCGGCGGGGATGGCACCGCTGCCGACATCTACGTTTCGGGCGCGGGCGTGGTTCCGACTGCGAACATCGGAACGGCGGGCAAGCTTGATGTGGTCGGCTTGGAGATCCACTACGGCGGCATCAACCTGCGCCCGTTCCTTCGTTCGCACCTGGACGAAGTGTTCGTGTACGGCGCCGTGGAGAACTGCGTCGACTACGCCGGTTACCAGAGCTTTGGCACGCTGGAGGTCGGGGGTGCTGGTGACCAATCTGGAACCATCGGCGATGGTCTGAACGGTCACAGCTGGGCCGTATGTGTGGGGCAGGACTTCTACGGCCACGATTGCCGTGACGAGGGTGAGTCCACTCACGAGTACGGCACAGTGCGGATCGCGCGCAGCTATGTCGAGTTCAACGGCAACTCGGGCATCGCCGTTGCGAACGGCTGCGATGCGGTCTATGGCAACGTGCAGTCGAGGGGCAACGGAAAGTGTGCGGTGGAGGCCACCAATGCACCTACGGACAACGGGGTTGATACCCGCGTGCTGGTCCTTGGCGGTGTCTCCATCGGCGACGCTGGCGGGATCAGGGGCAATCCGGCCCAGAGCTGCTTCGCAGAGGCGGTGGACTTCAGGGTGTACGACTGCACCGGAAATGCCTACGAGCAGATGACCATCTACGATTGCAAGCACGTTGGCACTGGCACGCCGAAGGGTCCGGGCGTGACTGTGCGCAATGCAACGACAGTTACCTGACGGCAACTGAGGAATCGCTCAGCCTCAGCACAATCGTTCAGCCACGTGTCCGTCGCGTTCGCAGGATATGCGACGGGCAGCCGTATGCTCCCCGGCATGCTCCCGTCCTCCAACTACCAGGGTTTCCGCGTTGCACCTATCCCCTCGGGGTGGGTGCAGTCGGGCGAGCGCTGGTCTCTTTGGTACAACGGCCGGGAGACGGCCAGCCTTGTGCCTGATGGCAAGCCGGGGCTGCGCCTGTGGATGCAGGGCCAGAAGATGTGGCAGGTGAAGCAGACGCGGGTGGCCAGTGTGCGCCAGGGCAGGCGGTTCGCCGAGCGCTGGTGCGCGGCCAGGCTCTACCCCGGCGTGCCACTGCGCGAGGCCGTTGCCCGGCTGACCGATAGCCGGCCCATCATGCCGGCGGAACCGCTACCGGCACTGCCCCCGACCCGCGAGCAACATCAGCAGGCCCAACGATTGGACGAGGCGGCTTCGGCTGCGTCCGCCCGGGTGATGGCGGCGCTCCAGCCGGTCCGGCCCCCGGCGGAGACTAAGCCCAGGGCGAAGGATCCGAGGAAGGGGCGGCTGCGCCGCGGTTGGGAGCCACCCGTTCGCGTCTGATTTCCTCGGTCAGGCCTCCTTCTTTGGCCCCTCGCCGGTCAGGCAGTAGGTCGCCCAGCTCTGCATCATCACCCGCCGCTTTTCCAGCATCGTGCCTCGCTTGTAGGCCGCCTTTGCTTTGTCCCGAATTTTGTGAGCCAAGGCGGCCTCCGACAGGTCATCGGGATAGTCGGTGGTTTCGCTGGCCCAGTCTTTGAACGTCGACCTGAACCCGTGGACGGTGATGTGGCCAAACCCCATGCGTTTCAGCAGAGCCAGCATGGCGTTCTCGCTCAGCGGGTCGGATGTAAGGTCGTTGGGGAACAGTAGACGCCGGTCCATACGGTGCCGCGCCAGTGCCAATGCCGGCGTCGAAAGGGGAATGGTGTGCTCCACCTTGCCCTTCATCCTGTCCCATGGGACTGTCCAGGTGCCGGCCGCAAGATCCACCTCCGCGGGAGCCGCTCCGAGTGTCATCCCGGTCCGGGCTGCAGTGTAGATCGTGAACTCCAAGGCGCGCGCTGCCTCGCCATGGCGGGATTTGAGCGCGGTCATAAAGCTGGGAAGCTCGGCGTACGGTAGGGCAGCGAAGTTTTCGACCTTCGTGACTGCGGTGGGCTTTGGAAGGATCACGGCCAGGTGCCCCCGCCAGCGGGCAGGGTTATCGCCCGTGCGCTTCTTCTGGACGGTGGCCGAGTCCAGTACGGCTTCCACCCGCTGGCGCACGCGGCTGGCCGTCTCTGTCTTGCTCGCCCAGATCGGCCTCAGTACGGCCAGGACGTGATCGGTTTCGATGCGATCGACCCGAAGGTCACCCAGCACCGGCTTGGCGTAAGTCTCCAGTGTGCTCGTCCACTGCCCGGCGTGCTTCGGGTTGGTCCAGCCAGCTTGCCGCTCGGCGATGTAGGCCACAGCCGCCTCCCAGAAGGTCGGGATGGAGGACGTGGCCACAGCTGCCGCACGCCTCCCGGCGAGCGGATCCTGGCCAGCCTGAATCAACTTCCTCGCGGCATCCGCCGCCACCCGCGCATCGGCCAAGCCGACCACATGTAGCGGCCCAAGTCCCATTTCTGGGCGCCTCCCCTCAAAGCGATACCGGAACACCCAGCTCTTTGCTCCTGACGCGGTAACCTGTAGGTACAGGCCGCCGCCGTCTGCGTGATAGCCAGACTCGGTCACCGTAGCTACCCGTCTCGCCGTCAGACGGTTGATCTTCAAACCCATTTCCTACCCATCCATGTACCCGCCCATGTGACGCGGATTCCCGCGAAGGCGTGCGAACCAGTCCGGATTGTGAAACGTAGCTGGCGCAATAGGTGAGACTGGTTCCACGAAGGCGCACGAAGGCTAGGGAACTCCCTAAATTCGGACTCTCGCTCCGCCAGATACAAGAAAGCGCCCGCAGATGTCGAATCTGCGGGCGTTTTTCGTTATGTGCGGCATGGGCGGCTACTTGGCGATCAGTCGCAGCTGCTGAGATATCGCGGACGGATACTACGCGGACCTCCCTCAGGAACCGCTGTCATGGGTTTCACCGTCGACAACGTGCATCTGCTGGAAAAAATTCGCGACTTTCGCGTGGCGCTGGCGTTGCTGGCGTTCGCTGCCCTGCTGGATGTCGCAGTGGTGGCAACCACAGGCTCCAACCTTTGGAATGTCGAGTGGAGCAAGGTAAGTCGCCCCGGCTTCTGGGTACTGCTGGTGCTCGCTTACAGTCTGACGATGACGGTGGGCGCTGGAACGGTCTTCTCCGTCGCGACGGTCGTGCTGGCGTGGGTGGTGCCTATGCTCCACCGGTGGCTGGATGTGTCTGCCTTTCCGCAGAATCCGGACCCGCAGCGCTATGTCACGTGCATGGAGGCTGAGAAGGCGCTTGCGGGACGAGCCGATGCCGAGCGCCCGGGATCGGTGGTGAAGCAACTCGCGGAACGCGCGGAGGAGACGGAGAGATGGCTTGCTACGGTAGCAGCGGGCTGGGCGTGCGTTGCCTTGCTGGTGATTGATTGGTGCCTTGCCGGTTCCGGCACCGCGCTTCTTGCGCAATGGCAGCCCTGGGCCCCGTGGTTGCTTCTGGCGATAGCGGGCCTGCCGTGCGTTCATCAGGCATGGACAGGCGTTCCGGGGAGCGACTACATCGATTGGCCCCAGTTGGCCCAGGCCCAGTTTGCGTACAGGGCGGGTGCATTCGTGCCGATGCCCGCTGCGGGAACATGATCGTGATGGCATCGCCCTTGGGTGCCATTGCATCCAACAGGTGTGTGCTGGAGCGGGTGCCTGCAGAGCAACTTCCGCAGGCGCCGTACCGCGGATCTACCTCAGAGCCGCACACTCACCCCCACCTGGAAGCCACGCCCCGGCAGTGGCGCGATGTATTTGAGCGGCGAGTTGTGCGGGCGCGCCTCTTCATTGAGCAGGTTGCTGCCATTGATGAAGACCTCCATGCCGGCCACGGCGGTCGTGCGCAGGGGAATCTCCCGGCTCAGCTGCAGGTCGACCAGGGTGAACGCATCCAGTGGCACTTCCTCGCTGACGTTGCGGCCGAGGTACTTCTGCGTGGCGTAGCAGGTGCCCGACAGTTGCGCCTTCCAGCCCTCGCGCTGCCATTGCACGGTGGCACCGTAGCGGTTGGTCGGCATATTGGGCAGGTACTCGCCATCGTTATGGGCACGCAGCGCATCGGGATGGTCGGCCTTGTTCTTCACCAGGTCGGCAAAGGCGGACAGCTCCAGGCTGCCGAAGCGACCGAGCGCCAGTGACTGCGAGGCATCGATCTCGAAACCCTTCACCGTGGTGTCGGTCTGCTTCCAGTACTTCAGCGGCAGGCGGTTGGCGGTCTGCAGGCCGGAGTAGCCCAGGTACAGGTAGTTCTCGTAGCGCATGCGGTAGGCGGTGGCCGACAGCTGGAAGCCGCCCTTGTGGACCTGCCCGGTCAGCTCGAGGTTCCTCGCACGTTCCGGCTCCAGATTCTGGTTGCCTTCCTCCTGGGTCATCACCGAGTAATGCGCATTGCTGGCGTAGAGCTCATTGATCCCCGGTGCGCGCTGCGATGAGGAGTAACGCAGCTTGGTGGCGAACAGCGGGCCGAGTTCAACGTAGGCGCCGATGCTGTAGCTGTTGAGCCGGAAGTCGCGGTCCTGCATCGTGGTGTTGGCGGAATTGCGCGCGGTCTTGAAACTGCTCGGCCGCAATGTGTGGCCCACGCGTTCGTGGCGCACGCCGGCATCGAAGGAGGCCCAGTCGAAGTCCAGTGTTTCCTTCAGGAACACCGCCTGGTTGCGCGTATCGACGTTGGGCAGGTAGCGCAGCGACCCGCTGCCGGTGACCTCGCGCGACTGCTGGCTGAGGCCAAGCAGGCCGCTCAGCGGGCCTACGCGGCGATGGGCCAGCAGCAGTTCGGCCTGGGTGCTTTCAAAGTCGTAATCGTTGGCCTTTCTGGTACCCAGCCGTTCGCCCGAGGTGTTGTCCAGCTGCGAGACGCGCAGCTCGGCGCGCTCGATGCCCGGCACCGGGTCGCGCAGCAGGGCTTCCAGCGCATAGCGCTCCTGCTTGATGACCACGCCCACCGGCAGGCCGTCGGCGTAGTTGGAACCGAAGGACAGGTTCTGCATCGAAAAGCCCGGCACGCCGTACTCGCTGTCCTTGGCATCAACGCTGACACCCACGTAGCCGCGGTCGAAGAACAGGGTCGAGCCGAGTGCCACCTGCGAACTGCGTGAGTAGCTGTTGCCCAGACGGTGGTGGTAGTCCGGGGTGACGTCGTTGTTGATCCGCTTCTGCACGTAGGACGGCGTGCCGGCGACGTAGTCTGGATTGACCGGATTGACGTAGGTCTGGCGCTTCCACACCGAGGTCGGGCTGTTGGTGTAGAAGGAGAACTCGCCATCGGCCCAGTCCGGGTTCTCGGTCATGAACTGGTCGATGTAGGGCTGCGAGGCCTTGTTGTAGACCTGCTGCACCCGGGCATCCTTCTGGCAGGCATCGGCCAGTGCCGAGTTGACGCCGCCGGCGGCCGGGAACAACTGCGTGTTGCAGGCCGCCGCCTTGCTGTTGCCGGGAATGTCGTAGTGCGAGATGCGCTGCCGCGAGACCTGCAGGTTGGTGGAGACGTTGCGCTGGTTGTTGAAATTCATGCGGAAGCCCTGCGCATCGGCCGCGTTGAAGCCCTTCCGCAGCACCAGTTCCATCGACTGATCCTTGTCTTCCATCGTGCGCGAAATCAGTGCGGAATCGACCTCGACGCTGCCGCCGATGGCGTTGCCGCCGTAGCGCACCGTGTCCGATGACTTGTTGACGGTGACGCTGCGCACGAACAGCGGGTCGAACGGAATGTTGATGTCGCCGCTGATCGCGTTCATGCCGAGGATGGACTGGCCGTCCTGCAGGATCTGCACGCGGTTGCCGCTGAGGCTGCGGATGACCGGCGCGCCGGCGTTGGGCCCGAAGGCGCTGTTCTGCACGCCGGAGACATGCTCGAGCAGGCTGCCGAGGGTGCGGTTCTGTGCCTGTGTATTGTCGACGGTGACCGGGCTGTCGATGCGCGAGGGCTGGCTGGCCTCCACCTGCAGGGTGGGCAGGGTGGGTGCGTCCGCCGCCCGGGCGGAATGGACGGCCACGGACTGAAGAGCGAGGGGGATGGCTGCAGCCAGCAGGTGGCGACGCATGACATGCTCCGTAAAAAATGAGATGAAATGTTATAACGTAACCATTCGTGGCGACAAACGATTTCTTCGACGTATCATCGAAGCCATCATCGATGGCGACCGGCCCTGCCTTGGATTCTCTGCAGCACTTCCATCCCGCCACCCGTGACTGGTTCCGTTCCGCGTTCGCCGCATCGACGCCGGTGCAGGACCAGGCGTGGGCGTCGATCGCAGCGGGCCAGCACACCCTGGTGGTGGCTCCAACCGGATCGGGCAAGACGCTGGCTGCGTTTCTGCATGCGATCGACCAGGTGTTCGCCGAGCGCGATGGCGACGCACGCCGCGACCCGGCGGCCAAGCCCGTGGCGCGCACGCGCGTGCTGTACCTGTCGCCGATCAAGGCGCTGGGCAGCGATGTGCAGCGCAACGTGCAGGTGCCGCTGCAGGGCATCAGTGCGCGGCGCAGCGAACGTGGGGATCCGGCCGTTGCGCTGACCGTGGCGATGCGCACCGGCGATACCAGCAGCAGTGACCGCGCACGCCTGGTGCGGCGCCCGCCGGACATCCTGATCACCACGCCCGAGTCGCTGTACCTGATGCTGACCTCGCAGGCGCGGGAGATCCTGCGCGATGTGCATACAGTGATCCTCGATGAGATCCATGCGGTGGCAGGCGGCAAGCGTGGCTCGCAGCTGGCGCTGAGCCTGGAGCGGCTCGACGCGCTGCTGCAGGTGCCTGCGCAGCGCATCGGCCTGTCGGCCACGGTCCGCCCGATCGAGGGCGTTGCGGCCTTCCTCGGCGGTGATCGCCCGGTGCAGGTGGTGCAGCCGCCCTCGCAGCGGCAGCTGGAACTGAAGGTCGTGGTACCGGTGGAGGACATGACCGACCTGGTCGTGCACGGTCCGGCGGAAGGGCGCGGGGCCGGCACGCGCACCGGTTCGATCTGGCCGCATGTGGAATCCAGCATTCTCGACAACGTGATGCGGCATCGCTCCACGATTGTGTTTGCCAATTCGCGTGGCGTGGCGGAACGGCTCACCGCGCGACTCAACGAGCTGCATGCCGAGCGCACGGGCGTCGAGCCTGCGGACGAAGCGGATACTGCGGGTACAGCGGCCTATGGATCGTTCACCGGCAGCACGGTGAACCGTGTCACCACGCCGGCCTCGGTGGTCGCCCGCTCGCACCATGGTTCGGTGTCCAAGGAACAGCGCGCTGCCATCGAGCACGCGCTGAAGTCCGGCGAACTGCGTTGCGTGGTCGCCACCTCCAGTCTTGAGCTGGGCATCGACATGGGCCTGGTGGACCTGGTGATCCAGGTCGCGGCGCCGCCGTCGGTGTCCAGTGCGCTGCAGCGGGTGGGCCGAGCTGGTCACCAGGTGGGCGGCCTGTCGCGCGGCCTGCTGTATCCGCGTACGCGGCGTGATCTGGTCGATGCTGCGGTGGTGGTGGACAGCATGCTGGATGGACGCATCGAAGCCCTCGATCCGCCGCGCAATCCGCTCGATGTGCTGGCCCAGCAGACCGTGGCTGCGGTAGCGATGGAACCACTCGATGCCGAGGTCTGGTTCGCGCGTGTGCGCCGGGCTGCGCCGTACCGCACGCTGCCACGCAGTGCTTTCGACGCGGTGCTGGACATGCTGGCCGGGCGCTATCCGTCCGATGAGTTCGCCGGTTTCCGCCCGCGGCTTGTATGGAACCGGAAGACAGGCACGTTGACCGCACGTCCTGGCGCTCGCCAGCTGGCAGTGACCAGCGCCGGCACCATTCCCGACCGCGGCATGTATGCCGTTGTCCTGCCTGAAGGTGAAGAACAGGCGGGATCGCGCCGTGTCGGCGAGCTGGATGAAGAGATGGTCCACGAGTCGCGGGTGAATGATGTGATCACCCTCGGCGCCACGTCCTGGCGCATCGACCAGATCACCCTCGACCAGGTCGTGGTGACGCCAGCGCCGGGGCGCTCGGCGCGGCTGCCGTTCTGGCGGGGCGAAGGCATCGGCCGCCCGGCTGAGCTGGGGCAGGCCACCGGTGCCTTCCTGGCGGAACTCGAAGCCGACCCCGGTGGCGCTGGCGAGCCGTCGCCGGCATTGCTTGCCCGGCTGCGTGATCGCGGCCTGGATGAAAGCGCGATCGGCAACATGCTGGCGCTCGTGGCCGAACAGCAGCAGGCCACCGGTGTGCTGCCGACCGACCTGCGCCTGGTCGTCGAGCGCTGCCGTGATGAACTCGGCGACTGGCGGGTGATGCTGCATTCGCCCTATGGCCGTCGTGTGCATGATCCCTGGGCGCTGGCAGTGGCTGCGCGCCTGCGCCAGCAGGCCGGCATCGATCCGGCCGTGGTGGCCAGCGATGACGGCATCATCGTCCGCATGCCTGATCGCAGCGGCACACCGCCAGGCGCGGAACTCTTCCTGTTCGATGCGTCCCACCTGCGCAAGGTCATCCACCGCTCGGTCGCCGGTTCCGCGCTGTTCGCCGCTCGCTTCCGTGAGTGCGCCTCGCGCGCGCTGCTGCTGCCGCGGCGCACGCCGGGCAAGCGTTCGCCGCTGTGGCAGCAGCGCCTGCGTGCGGGGCAGTTGCTGGAGATCGCCCGTGGCCACGATGAGTTCCCGATTCTGGTCGAGACCGCGCGCGAGTGCCTGCAGGACGTCTACGACCTGGATGCACTGGATGCGCTGATGCTGCGCGTGCAGGCTGGCCAGGTCCAGGTGGTCGAGGTGGATACGGCCGTGCCATCGCCGTTCGCGGCGAACCTGCTGTTCGGCTATGTCGCCGAGTTCATGTACGAAGCCGATGTACCGCTGGCCGAACGGCGCGCATCGGTGTTGTCGCTGGACAGTGGCCTGCTGGCGGAACTGCTCGGTGAGGTGGATCTGGGCGAACTGCTGGACGATGCCGTGGTGGCCACCGTGGAGCGCGAGCTGCAACGTTTGGATCCTGCCCGCCACGCACGTAGCAACGAAGGTGTGGCCGACCTGCTGCGTGAGCTGGGCCCGCTGCCGGCCGAGGAAGTCGCGCAGCGCATCACTGAGCCCGCGCAGGCGGATGCCTGGCTGCAGGCGCTGCACGCGGCGGGTCGTGCGATCCGCGTTCCCGTCGCAGGGGCCCAGCAGTGGTCGGCGGTGGAAGATGCCGCGCGGTTGCGCGATGCCCTTGGCATCATCCCGCCTGCAGACGTGGCCGAGGTCTTCCTGGCCCCGGTGCCGGATCCGCTGGGCGATCTGCTCGGCCGCCACGCGCGCAGCCATGGGCCTTTCAGCAGTGGCAGCGTGGCCGCCCGTTTCGGTCTCGGTGTGGCGGTGGTGGATGCTGCCCTGCACGCGCTGCAGGAACAGGGCCGGGTCGTACGCGGCCGGTTCGGCCTGGATCGTCGCGCGGCAGACGAGATCACCGCGGTGGCTTCACCGTGTGCAGGCCATGAGTGGGTGGGCACGGAGGTGCTGCAGCGGCTGCGGCTGCGCTCCCTGCAGGCCGCCCGCGAGGCGACCCGCCCGGTACCGGTGCAGGCCTATGTCGGTCTGCTGCTGCAGGGGCAGGGTGTGCTGCCTGGAGCCGCGCGCGCCAGCGACAGCGAAGGCGTGCTGCAGGTGATCGAACAACTGGCGGGGCTGCCACTGCCGGCGTCGCTGTGGGAACAGCAGGTGCTGCCCGCGCGCGTGCCCGGCTACACGCCGGCGCTGCTGGATGAACTGCTGTCCACCGGCACGGTGCTCTGGGTCGGCCATGGCCGGCTGGGCGATGACGATGGGCTGGTGTCGCTGCACCTGCGCGAGCGTGCCGCTGAAACCCTGCCGGTCACGCCAGTGCAGGCCGACGGCTCACCGATGCAGCAGGCCATCCTGCAGGTGCTGGCCGACGGTGGTGCGTTCTTTGCCCGGCAACTGGCGATGCAGGTACAGCCGCGACTGGTCGGTGCGGACACGGCGGGTGAGGATTTCCAGACGGCGCTGTGGCAGCTGGCCTGGTGCGGACAGATCAGCAGTGACCTGTGGGCGCCGCTGCGCGCTCTGGGCGGAGCGCGGCCCGCACGGGCGCGGCCAACGCCGGTGTCGCGCCGCCGCCGCGGCTTTGCCTTCGTGCCACTGACGACGGACACCGCAGGACTGGAGCTGGCCAGCAGCACCGGGCCCACGCTGGCAGGACGCTGGTCGCTGCTGCCGCGGGAGCGGGCCAGTGACACGCTGCGCGCGCTGGCGCAGACCGAGGCGCTGCTGGACCGCTACACGGTGGTCACCCGCAGCGCAGCGATGAGCGAAGCCGTGGCCGGTGGATTTCCGGCACTGCGTCCGGTGCTGCGCAGCATGGAGGATGCCGGCCAGCTGTTGCGCGGTCGCTTCGTGGAAGGCATGGGCGGTGCCCAGTTCGCCCAGCGCGACGACATCGACCGCCTGCGTGCCAGCGCCGAGCAGACACGTGGACCTGGCGGCTGGGTTGCCCTATCGGCGCTGGATCCCGCCAATCCGTTCGGCAGCCTGCTTCCGTGGCCCCGGCCGATCGGCGGGCCGCGTCCGGTGCGCCGGGCCGGTGCGATGGTGGTGATCGGCGAAGGCCGCCTGCAGCTGTATCTGCCGCAGGGCGGCCGCCAGCTGAGCAGCTGGATCGACGGCACGGCAGGCGACGCGGCCACGCGCTGGGAACCAGCGGCACAGGCGCTGGCCGTGGGCCTGAGGCGTGGGCGGCGATTGTCCTTCACCCTGGAGCGGATCAACGACGAGCCCATCCATCGCGGGCCCGCCGTCGATGCCCTGCGCGCGGCGGGATTCAGCAATGAACCGCGCGGGCTGGGCTGGAACGGCTGACGTAGAGCAGGGCTCGACCGTTCTTGTAGAGCCGAGCCCACGCTTGGCTGCATTTATAGGGCCGGGTACGGGCTCGGCTCTACAGAAGCGTTCAGCCGTGCTCGAAGCGCAGCGGCTGGCCACCCATCGCCGGGTCGCTGGTGGCGGGGCGTCCGTCTTCGGCGCGGCCCGCCAGGCGCAGCTCGCTGTCACCGGCCACCACGTGCAGGTCATACCAGCCGGCGGTGGGCACAGCGTCCCACGCCAGCGTGGTCAGCGCGCCAGCAGCCAGGGTCAGCGTCTTCTCCGGCATGTGCCCGGCGTAGGCGCCGGCATGCACACGCACCGACTGCGCGGCACTGCCGGCATTGCGCAGCTGCAACCGCAGCTGGCCATCGGTCTGTTCAATCTGGGCCTGCAGCACCGGCGCACCGTCACCGCCACGGAAGTGCCGGTGGAAGCCGTTCGAGCCCAGCAGCCACAGGTCGTAGCGGCCCTGCGCATCCAGTGCCCAGTGGTCCTGCAGCGGTGCACCGGGCAGCACCGTGTAGCGGCGCGGCAGTGCGGTCAGCTGCAGGCGGTCGTAGACATGCAGCACGCTGGCGGCGCCTTCGCAGGCCAATTGCAGGGTCACACCGTCCGCAGCAAGCGCGTCCACCTGCGCCTGCGGGCGATACGGCAATGCACGCGACGGGCGCGTGCCCGCTTCCTGGCGCGCCGCCTGCAGGCCCTCGGGCAGCGCAGGCACAGTGCGACCCGGCAGGGCGGCGGCGCGCGCGGCGGTGGCGCTCACATCGGGCAGCCCACGCACGAACGGGCGGGTATCGCGCTGGGCGAAATCAAACGCGTTGGTCAGGTCGCCGCACACCGCGCGGCGCCACGGCGAGATGTCCGGTGCGGCCACGCCGAAGCGGCGTTCGATCAGGCGCAGCACCGAGGTGTGGTCGTACACCTGTGAATCGACCCAGCCGCCACGGCTCCAGGGCGAGATTACATACAGCGGTACGCGCGGGCCCAGGCCATACGGACGGCCGCGCAGTTCGGCAGCGTCGTACTTCTCGTCGCCCGGTGCCGAGTGCTGGTGGTACTCGCCATCGGTGCTGACCGACGATGCACCCGCCCAGCTGCCATCGGGCCGTGCCGACGGAGGTGCTGGCGGCGGAACGTGATCGAAGAAGCCATCGTTCTCGTCGAACATCAGCAGCAGCGCGGTACGGCTCCATACCTCCGGGTCGGCGGTCAGCGCATCGAGCACGCGCGCCGTGTAGGCCGCACCCTGGGCCGGGCTGGACGGGCCAGGGTGCTCGCTGCCGGCAGCATCGGCGATGATGAAGCTGACCTGCGGCAGGCGGCCATCAATAGCGTCCTGGCGCAGCTGGGCGAGGCCCCGCGTGCTGACCCCGCGCTGGCGAAGTGCAGCGTCGTGGTCCGGTGCGGCGCTGTAGGCCTGGCGGAAGGTCTCGAAGCCGGCCAGCGGGTTGTCGGTGAAGTTGTCGGCCATGTCCTGGTAGATCTGCCAGGACACGCCCGCCTGCTGCAGGCGCTCGACATAGCTGGCCCAGCGGTACGACTCCGGATGGCCACCGTGCTCGGGGAAGTTGTCGTGCGAGTTGGCGATCACCGGGCCGCCCGCGCGGGCGAAGGCATCGTTGTGGCCGGTCCACAGAAACACCCGGTTCGGGTTGGTGCCGGCCTGCATGGCGCAGTGGTAGGCATCGCAGAGGGTGAACGCTTCGGCCAGGGCGAACTGGAAGGGCAGGTCGGCGCGCTGGAAATAGCCCATCGCGTGGTTCTGCTTGGCCATCGGCCAGTGCCCCATGCGGCCGTGGTCCCACGCGCGCTGCGCGTCGGGCCAGGTGTGCGGCGTGCCTTCCACGCGCATGTAGCCGAAGTGCGCAGCCGTATCCAGCGGGAACGGCGCGATCGCGCGCTGACCGCTGGCATCGGGCTGCAGCCACAGGCTGCGTGGGCCGTCCCCGCCGGCCAGCGGCGCAGCGGGGGCGACGAAGCGGTCGCCGAAACCACGTACGCCCGGCAGGGTGCCGAAGTAGTGGTCGAACGAGCGGTTTTCCTGCATGAACACCACGATGTGCTGAAGGTCCTGCAGGCTGCGCGTCTGCGCAGCCGGGGCGATCGCTGCCGCCCGGGCGATGCTGGGCAGCAGCGGTGCCAGGCCGGCGGCGACGCCGGCCTGCAACAACCGGCGTCGGCCGATATCAGTCACGAATGCCTCACAGATCCATGCGGAAGGAGATGCCGACGGTGCGCGGCGCGCCGATGAAGGCCGCGTTGGCACCGTCCACCCCTGCAAGATAGCGCTTGTCGGTCAGGTTGCTCACCACCAGGTTGGCGCCCATGCCCTTCAGGCGCGGCCACAGGCCCTGCAGGTCGAAGCCGATGTTGGCGTTGAAGATGGTGGCCGAGGGCAGCTTGTTGACGTTGGCCGCATCCAGGTAGCGGGTGCCGAGATAGCGGCCGGACAGGCCGAAGTTCCAGTTCTCGCCCTGCCAGTCGGCCGACAGCACCAGGATCTGCCCGGGCTGGCCGATCACCTTGGCACCATCGACGATGCCCAGCTGGGTGTCACGCGCGGCGTCGCCGCTGCCCAGGTACCTGGAGCGGTTGTAGGTGTAGGCCGCATTGACCCGCCAGCCGTTGTCCCAGCCGTAGCCGAAGGCAGCTTCCAGGCCGTTGCTATCCACGCCGCCGAAGTTCTCGTAGACGCCGTCGGTCTCGCCCAGGTAATCAATGCCGCTGACGAAGCCGGCCGGCAGGTAGACGATGCGGTTGTCGAACTTGATGTTGTACAGGGTGACCGAGGCGGTCAGCGGCCAGCGGCTGATGCGCATGCCCACTTCGATGTTGTCGGCCGTTTCCGGCTCAACGTTGCGGAAGCGCTGCGGGTCGGTTTCGCCGAGCACGCCTGAAGGAATCGCTGCGAAGTTCTGCGAGAAGCCGGCGAACAGTTCCATGCCCTCAACGCCCGGCGCCCAGGTGAAGCCGGTGGACAGCAGCGGATCAGACTTGGAGTCCGAGGTCACGTGCTCGCTGGCACCGATCACGCGGTGGCGCGACTGTTCGACGAAGAACTGCTTGACGCCCACGCGCGCGCTGAACGGACCGAACCGCGCCACATCCTCGACGTAGTACATCTGCTCGTCCACTTTGTACTTGTCTCCGAACTGCACCCAGTACGGCTGGTGGTCGAAGCCGATGTCCTGGCCGACGTTGAGCAGGCGGTGCCAGTCGCGGCGTGCGGAGCGGTCCAGCTTCTCCACCCACAGGCCGCCGCGGATCGTGTTGTCGACGCCGCCGAAGGTCTGCCGCCATTCGCCATCGGCGGTCACGCCCATGCGGTCGTTGTCGTAGTGGGTGTGGCGATAGGACTGCGCGCCCAGTACCGTGCCGGCGTAGCAGTTGGGATCGTACTCGGCGCCGAAGCCCTCGCGCGGCGTGCAGCCGGCAATCGGCTGGGCGCTGCTGCCATCGGGGTTCACGAAGTAGATCTGGCCCAGGTTGCTGCCGCCGTAGACGGTGCTGCCGCCGAGGTATTCGGACTGCGGGCGGCCGGCGCCATCATTGGTGACATCGGCCAGATAGGGCGGCAGCCAGTCGCCGCGGCCCTGCATGCGGTGGCCATAGGCGGCCATCGATGCCTTGAAGCCGTTGCCGCCGTCGAAGGCCGCGCGCAGGTAGCCGAAGGTGTTTTCGCGCAGCGCACGCGAACCGGAGCGGTAGTTCTGGTCCAGGTAGGGAATGCCGGTGAGGGTGCCGACGAGATTGTCGCGGTCCGGGTTGGTGGCGAAGCCCTGCGGCGAAACGCTTGTGTACTCCGGCTCGTCGGCATCGTTGTAGGACAGGTAGCCGGTCAGCGTCCAGCGGTCCAGTTCGGCGATGAACTTGCCGGCGATATGGTCGTTGCTGGTCTTGCCGCTGCCGTCGATCCAGTCATTCACGCGCGCCGAGGAAGCGCTGACCCAGGCGCGGGTGTGGCCGTCGAGCACACCGGTGTCGTAGCGCACGTAGTACTTGCGTGCATCGTTGTCACCGGCGCCGACGACGAAGCGCAGGCGGCTGTCATGCAGCGGGTCGCTGGTGAGGAAGTTGAGGGTGCCGCCGAGCGCTTCGTTCGAACGCGAGGAGATATCGGCCGTGCCTTGGCCGACCTCCACCGTTTCCAGGTCGAGCGTGTCGATGTAGCGGTTGGCCATCGAGCCGCCGCCGTAGCCCGAGCCGCCATTGGGCAGGCCATCGATGGTGGTGCCGATCTGCTGCGTATCGCGGTTGGTCATGAAGCCGCGCATGCTGATCTGCGTGCCCCACACCGACGAACCGATGGCATCGGCTTCGCTGACCACGACGCCCGGGACTTCGTTGAGCGCGCCGTTGACGCTGCTCAGCACGGTCTGGCGATTCAGTGTTTCGGTGCGCACCGACGTTTTTGCGTAACTGGTGGCCTGGCCGATCACCTGCACCTGGTCCAGGGTTCGTGCGTCGGCGCTGCGCGTTTCGGCGGCCTCGACCTGCGGTGCTTCGGCCAAGGCGTCCGATGCGGGGGCGATCAGCAGGGCAAGCAGCGAAACACGGGGAAATCGCGCAATCGTTCGCATCGAAACCGGACCTTGAGAGAGGGAAAGCCCGGGAGTTTCAGCAGCGCCAGTGACACGGCGGTGACGCATGGATGCACAGTTCGTATTGTGTGATGGCCGACACTTCGGCCATCTGCTCAGTAGCGCGCATCCCTGGGCTTGGGGTCGCGCGGCCAGTCCTTGCCTTTTCCAGCGAAATCCGGCCGCGGCTGGTGGATGAAGTAGTCGGCGATGTCCACCGCATCCTGGTCGGGCATCACCTGCTGGCCCAGCGGAGGTTCGCGGCCCGCTGCCGGCGGCATGTTGTGCTTGACGAAGCTGGCCGCCTTGTACAGCCGTGCCATGCCGGCGCCGATGTTGAAGCTTCGCTCGCCCCACAGCGGCGGGAAAGCGATATCGCCGCTGCCATCGCGGCGGCCCTCGCCATTGTCGCCGTGGCAGGCGGCGCACTGCGCTGCATACAGGGCCTGGCCGCGCGCGCGGTCGGGCACCAGCGAGGAGTCGATTGGCCCTTCGCTTGGCGCCGCCAACCGCGCGCCGTCGGGTACGGGGCGGCTCAGCCAGGCCATGTATTCCAGCATCGCGCGCATCGGCGGTGCGTCGCGGGCCAGCGGCTTGCCGTTCATCGAACGCTGCAGGCAGCCGTTGATGCGTTCGACCAGGCCGATCTCCTTGCCAGGACGGGTCATGTAGCGCGGGTAGCTGCCACCGCCGGTGTTGAGGTAGTGGTTGCCGAAAGGCCGCTTGCCCTCGGCCATGTGGCAGGAGTTGCAGTTCAGGTCATTGCCCACGTTGTCCGGCAGCAGGCGTGCGGTCTCGTTGAGCAGGCGGCGGCCGTACATCACCGCATCGCCATTGCCGAGGCTGGCGATCTCTTCGGCGCTGGGCATGTGGTACGCGCCGACTCGAGCGCCCTGTGCGTCGAGGATGTCCAACGTGGCGGGAGTGGCATCCAGCGACGGATGGCGGTACGCGTACAGCAGTGCGGCGGCGGCGGCCACCACCAGTACGCCGATGACAATGACACTGGCCGCGTTTCTGCGCTTGCGTGAGCGCCTCATGGCGCCACCTCCTGCGGAACCACATGCACGGGTTTGTCGCGCACCACCCTGCGCATGCGCGCGATGTCGGCTTCGCTCACCGCGCTGGCCTGGTTGCCCCAGCTGCTGCGGATGAAGGTCAGGATCTGCGCGAGCTGGGCGTTGGGCAGATGCTCGAAGCCGGGCATCGAGAAGGCCATCCGGTCGTGCGGTGTGTGCGGCGTGCGGCCACCGGCCAAGGTGACCTGCACCAGCGAACTCGGGTCATCGGCGAAGACGATGGAGTTGCCGGCCAGGGCAGGGTAGATGCGCGGCATGCCACGGCCATCGGCGCGGTGGCAGGCCTGGCAGTGCTCGGCATAGGCCAGCGAGCCATCCACGCGGTAGTCGCCGTCGCGCAGCGCGGTGGTGGTCGTGTCGGGGCTGGCAATCCACTGCGTGCTGCGGCCGGCGCGCGGCGGCAACTGCTTCAGGTAACGGGCCATGGCCAGCAGGTCGGCGTCGGTCAGGTACTGGGTGCTGTGTTCCACCACGTCGGCCATGCCGCCGAACGCGGCGGACCGACCGGTGCGGCCGGTACGCAGGAACTCGACGATCTCGTCCTGGCTCCAGCTGGCCAGGCCGGTGGCTTCGTTGCGCAGGTTCTTCGCATACCAGCCTTCCAGTACCGAACCGGAGAGGAAGCGGCGGCTCTGGTCATCGGCCATGGCGGTTTCCTCGAAGGCCAGGCCGCGCGGGGTATGGCAGGCGCCACAGTGCGCCAGGCCCTCCACCAGTTCGGCACCGCGCTGCTGGCCGGGATCCAGCGAAGGATCGGCAACGAAACTGCGGGGGCGGGCAAACAGCAGTTGCCACCACGCCAGCGGCCAGCGCACGTTGGCTGGCCAGAGGATCGTGCTGTCGGCGTTGTGCTGGCGCACCGGCTGCACCGCGCCCATGAAGTAGGCGTACAGCGCCTGGACCTCGTCATCGCTGGCGATCACGTAGGAGGCATAGGGCATGGCCGGGTAAAGCGGCAGGCCATCGTGGCGGATGCCGCGGCGGACCGCGCGCTCGAAATCGGCATAGTCGTAGCGGCCGATGCCGGTATCCGGGTCCGGGGTGATGTTGGTGGAATAGATCGTGCCCATCGGCGTCTGCATGCCCAGCCCGCCGGCAAAGGCTTTGCCGCCGGGGGCCGTGTGGCAGGCGGCGCAGTCGGCCACGCGCGACAGGTACTGGCCGCGTGCGATCAACGCGGGATCGTGGATGTCGACCACGGCGTGCTGGCGCGGCGCGAACCAGTACGGCGTGCTGCGGGCAATGCCCCAGGCCGCACCGGTCGCGGCGGCGAGGACAAGGAGGAGCTTGAACGAGGTACGCATGGGCGCACTGTCGGCAAACGCGCAGGCGTGTTCATTGATCCGGATCAAGGCTTTGTCCATATGCGACATCGCGCGAAGCTGAATCGATCCCGGATTGTCATCAACCCGTCATCGAGCTGCGATAGATGCGCCCGGTCGTGCCCGCTAACCTGCGACGCTGTCGTACCTTTTCCCCGATTGCCCATGAAGCGCCCGCTGCTGCTGTTGCTGGCGTGCGCCGGCCTGTGGCTGGCTGCATGCTCATCCTCGATCACCGCCTCGTCCACCTCGCTCAGCGACCAGCTGATCGCGCCCGGTGGCGTTTCCACGTTGCTGGACAAGCCGCGCATCGCCGCGGCCATCGCCCAGCTGCCCAACCGCCATGGCTTCCTGCCGGGACGCGATGGCGTGCCGATCTTCTGGCGTGCGTTCGATGCGGGCGACTACGGCGCCCGCTACCACTACCTGCCGCAGCGCCACGAGAACGGCCAGCCGCTGGACACCGGGCTGAGCATCACCGTGCCGAAGCCGTTACGTGCGCAGGCGCCGCGCGGCACCGTGGTGCTGCTGCACGGTTGGATGATGAATGGTGATTCGATGCTGCCGTGGTCGCTGCAGCTGGCCGAATCGGGGTACCGCGTGGTCACCCTTGATCTGCGCAACCACGGCCAGTCCGGGCACGGGCCATCCGGCTACGGCACCTATGAATCGGATGACGTGGTCGATGTGATCGGCGAACTGCGCGCGCGTGGCGAAGTGACCGGCCCGCTTTACCTGTTCGGCGTCTCCTACGGCGCGGCCACCGCGGTGTTCACCGCCGACAGGCTGGGCGACCAGGTGGCCGGCGTGGTGGCGATGGAGTCGTTCGCCAATGCCGGCGTGGCGATCCGCACGATGATCCCGCATCTGATGGCCTTGCAGCCGGAGGGGTTGAAGGCGCAGGCAGTGGCGTCCTATGCTCGCTGGCGTTATGGCGGCCAGGACATCAACCAGGTGATCGCCGCAGCCAGCCGCCGCATCGACGTCGACCTGGACCAGGTGGACGTGGCCCGCGCGCTGGCCGATACCCGCGCCTGCGTGCTGCTGCTGCACGGGCAGGGCGACCAGCACATTCCGGTCAGCCAGGGCCGTGAACTGGCCCGGGCCAACCCGCGCGCGCACTACATCGAGATGCGCGGCGAAGACCACATCACCCTGCCGCTGCGCCTGGACCTGCTGGCCGGCGTGGTCGATGACTGGATGGCGCAGGACGCACACCACCCGCGTGCGACCTGCCCGGCACCGCAGCTGCCCGCCCAGGCCGAGTGGCTGGTGCGCGCCTGAAAGAGGGGACGGAGGGGATTGGGTCGCTTGTGGCACAAACGACTTAATCCCCTCCGTCCCTTCTTTGGGTTCAGGGAAGGCGGCGGGCGAGGGCGCGGGCCGAGGCGGCGACGCCGAGCAGCAGCGCGGCCACGCACAGGAACGCGATGCCCAGGGTGGTGAAATGGGCCAGCCCGCCGATGGCCGCCGGGCCGGCGAGGATGCCGGCGTACCCCAGCGTGGTCACTGCGGTGATGGCGATGCTCTCCGGCATCGCGCGCTGCTGGCCGGCCATCGAGAACAGCGCCGGCACGATGTTGGCGCAGCCCAGGCCGACCATCACGTAGCCGACCAGTGCCACCGCGAAGGAGGGCACCAGCGTGGCCAGGGCGAAGCCGGTGGCGGCGGTGATGCCACCAATGACGATGGTGCGCGTGCGGCCAAGGCGCTCGACGATGCCATCGCCGAACAGGCGCATCGCGGTCATCGCAAGGGTGAACACCGCAAAGCCAGCACCGGCCTGATCACGCGGCACCTGCCGCACGTCGGCCAGGAACACCGCGCTCCAGTCGAGCATCGACCCTTCGGCCAGGAACACAATGAAGGCCAGCACGCTGATGAACAGCACCACGCCATGCGGAATGGCCAGCATCGGGCCGTCATGGGCGATGCGCTGCGCGCGCCAGTGCGGTGCCGACAGCAGCGCGACCACGAGCAACGCGCCGACCGACAGCAGTGCCGCCATCCACAGCGGCGTGCCCAGCAACAGCAGACCGGTCATGCAGCCGGCACCGACGAAGCCGCCGATGCTGTAGAACGCGTGGAAGCCGGACATCATCGCGCGGCCGGCATCGCGTTCGACTGCGACGGCCTGCATGTTCATCGTGCAGTCCATCGCGCCCACGCCTGCACCGAACAGGAACAGCGCCGCGCCCAGTGCCAGCGGTGAGGGCGCGAGCGACAGCAACGGCAGCGCCAGCAGGATCAGCGTGGTGGTGATGACCATCAGGCGACGGCAACCCAGGCGTCCGCTCAATGCGCCGGCCAGCGGCATGGCCAGCAGCGAGCCGAGGCCCAGGCACAGCAGCACGGCGCCCAGGCTGGCATCGGACAGCCCGGCCTTGGCCTTGGCATAGGGCACCATTGGCGCCCAGGCAGCGGTGGCAAAGCCGGGAATGAGGAAGGCGGCACGGGTGGCGTGCTGCTGGGCACGCGGGGATGAAGGCGTCATGCGCAGGGAAGGCTCCGGAGAATCCCTGTCATGAAAACGTTTGCAGTTGGCTTGGGCAAGTGCCAATCGTGTCATCCCGTGGCGAATACGAATGCAGCGTCGTCCACCACACATGCAGAGGCCCGCGATACCGGTGGGCATCGCGGGCCTCGCTGCATGCTACGGCGCAGCGCTTACAGCGGCAGGTCGAACACCAGCACTTCCGCATCGTTGCCGTTCTCCAGAGTCAGCTGTGCTTCGTCGCTGACCTGCAGTGCATCGCCGGCATCGAGGGTGATGCCATTGACCTGCAGCTGGCCACGGGCGACCTGCACGTAGGCGCCACGGCCGTTGCCCAGTGCGTGGTGCAGCTTCTGGCTGCCATCAAGGATGGTGGCGTAGATGCGGGCATCCTGCTGGATGCGCAGCGAACCGTCGGCACCGTCCGGCGAGGCGATCAGGCGCAGTTGGCCGTGCTTGGTCTCCGGCGCGAAGTGGGTCTCGCGGTAGGAGGGTTCGATGTTCTCGCTGTCCGGGAAGACCCAGATCTGCAGGAAGTGCACTGGATCGGTGGCCGAGTGGTTGAACTCGCTGTGGCTGACGCCGCTGCCGGCGCTCATCACCTGCACGTCGCCGTAGCGCAGCACCGAACCGGTGCCCATCGAGTCCTTGTGCTCCAGCGCACCGCCCAGCACGTAGGAAATGATTTCCATGTTGCTGTGGCTGTGGGTGCCGAAGCCCTGGCCGCCGATGACCTGGTCTTCGTTGATGACGCGCAGCGGGCCGAAGCTGACGTAACGCGGATCGTAGTAGTTGGCGAAGGAGAAGGTGTGGCGGGAAGACAGCCAGCCATGCTCGGCCAGGCCACGGGTAGCGCTCTTGCGGATCTGCAGCATGATGATTTCTCCTTGTTCGATGGTTTCGATGGGGGGGGCGGGCCGGTGGCCGCTGTGTTTCCCCCCGTTGGAGAGAAGTATCCGCTTGCACCCTGGGTTTGAAAAACGGATAGTTTTGACAGCCATCATCGAAAATTTCGAATGCTCAAGCTCAGCCTCGATGCTCTGCAGATTCTGGATGCCATCGACCGCCGCGGCTCGTTTGCCGCCGCCGGCAAGGCCCTGCACAAGGTGCCCTCGACCATCTCCTACACCGTGGCCAAGCTGGAAGAGGACCTGGGCGTGCAGCTGTTCGACCGGGTCGGCCCCCGCGCCGAGTTGACCGAGGCCGGTCGCGCCCTGCTGGACGAGGGCCGCCACCTGCTGCGCGCCGCCCGCGAGCTGGAGCTGCGGGTGCGCCGGGTGGCCTCCGGCTGGGAGGCCGAGCTGAGCCTGGCGGTGGATTCGATGTTCCCGACCTGGCTGTTGGGCCCGGACATTGCCGCATTCCGTGGCATTGAAGCGCCGACGCGCCTGCGCCTGTTCGGCGAAGCGCTGTCGGGTACGTGGGAGGCGCTGCTGGACCGTCGCGCCGACCTGCTGGTGGCTGCAGCGGGCGAGGGGCCCAGTGGTGGCGGTTATGTGGTGGAGCCGCTGGGCAGCGTCGATTTCGTGTTCGCGGTGGCATCGGATCATCCGCTGGCGCAGGTGTCGGGCGCACTGGGCCGCGAGCAGCTGGCCGAGCACTGCGCCATCGCGGTGTCCGATTCCGCGCGCCGCCTGCTGCCACGCACGGTGGGCCTGCTGATGGGCCAGGAAATGCTGACGGTGCCGGACATGGCCAGCAAGCTGAAGCTGCAGTGCGAGGGTGTTGGATTCGGTTTCCTGCCCGAGCCGTGCGCGCGCGCTGCGGTGGCGCGTGGCCAGCTGGTGATCCGCGAGGTGGAAGAGCCGAAGCCGGAGGAGACGTTCTGGCTCGCATGGCGCACGGGTGAGGATGGTGCGGCATTGCGCTGGTGGCGCGAACGGTTGCGCAGGCCGGAGCTGCTGGCGCAGTGGTGGCAGGCGATGGGGTAGATCCACGCCATGCGTGGATGAGGGCGTTGTTCTGCAGGGCTTGCAGCCCTGCATCTGCTCAATGCAACGGCAACGTCAAAAGCTGGGTATCCGTGGGTTGGCGGGGGGGGGGGGCGGTTGAGGGGGGGGCGCTGCAAGTACGTCCCTATAAGCTCGGTCGCCGCATCCATGCGGCTCACGCCCCCTCAACCGGCCCCACCCCGCCTTCGACAGTTTCCCGCGCGCTGTCGGAACGGCGTCTTGCTCTGGTGGGTGTCGACCTTGGTCGACACGTTTACCTGCCGCGGCGGAACGCTGCAGGGGTGCGGGCGCCGACGATGATCATGCGGATCATCGTGGAGATCTGTTCGACCAGCTCCGGGTCTTTCTCCGGCGGCTGGTCCATCGCGGTGGCGCCCATGGCGAACACCAGGCGGGTGATGGCGGTGGCCACCAGTTCCGGCTTGTAGAGCTTGGCGCCGTCCAGTGCGGCCAGGCGCACCAGATCGTGCTGCAGTTCTTCTTCAAAGTAGTGCAGTTCGCGTTCGACTGCGTGCTTGAAGTCATCCGAGCCCACCGCGCCTTCGCGCAGCAGCACGTGCAGCAGTTTGTCGTCTGCGCGCAGCTGCTCCATGAAGGTTTCCACCGACACGCGCACCACGCTGGTAGCGCTGGAGGTGGCGCGCTGCCGGGCCTCGCCGATGATCGTGCGCAGCGAGCGGCCGGCGACGTCGATCAGCGCCACGGCCAGTTCGTCCATGTCGCGGAACTGCCGGTAGAAACTGTTCGGGGCAATGCCTGCTTCGCGCGCGACTTCGCGCAGGCTCAGCGTGGACAGGCTGCGGTGCGGGCCGATCAGTTTCAGCGCGGCGGCCAACAGGTCCTCGCGGCTCACCGTACGGCGGGCCGGGCTGTTGGCTTCTTCGGGCGGCGACAGAACTGTGGCGGCGGCCATGGCACTTCCGGAGGGGCAAGGCTGAATCATACCCAATCCGGAGCAATATACACATGTATACACAGGTGTGTGTGCGGCCGTATAGTGCGCCCATGAGCGCTGTGATCCGTCCGTCCCTGTTTTCCCCGTACCGCTGGCTGTCGCCGACGTTGTTCGATTTCTGGGCGGGCCAGCTGAATCCGTTGTGGACCCTGCGCGAGCCCCTGGCCCGCCTGGTCCGGCGCGAGCCGGCCGGCGAGGGCGCCGCCACGCTGGTCCTGCGCTGCAACCGGCACTGGGCCGGCATGCGCGCCGGCCAGCACATCACCCTGGGTGTTGAGCTTGAAGGGCGCGTATTGCGCCGCAGCTACAGCCCGACCGCGCTGGGCCCCCGCGAGCTGGCCATTACCGTCAAGGCGGTTGAGGGCGGCACCATCAGCCAGCACCTGGTCCACCATGCGAGGCCGGGCGATCTGTTCAGGCTGGATGCGGCCTTTGGTGATTTCCACATGCCGGCCGCTGCACCGGTGCTGCTGCTGGCCGCTGGCAGCGGCATCACGCCGATGCGCAGCCTGCTGCGCGAGGCCTGCCAGCGCCCGCTGGCGGCGCCGGTGGACCTGTTCTACTGGGAACGCAACGCCGCCGCCTTCCAGTTCCGCGATGAACTGCAGGCGCTGGCTGCGGCCACCCCGAACCTGCGCGTGCACCTGCTGACCACCCGCGAGGGCGAGGTGATGGCCGCGCGCATCGATACCCATTCGCTGGCCGTGGCTGGCGACGATACCCCGCTGGCGCAGCGCCACGTACTGGCCTGCGGCCCGGATGGCTTCGTCGCCACCGCGCGACAGCGCCTGGTGCACCAGGTCGCCGGCTTCCAGGCCGAGGCGTTCACTCCGCCGGCACCGCTCAGCGATGCCGACAGCGCCGGTGAAATCGCCCTGACTCTGGCCCGCAGCGGCCGCCAGCTGAAGGTCGCGCGCGGCCGTTCGCTGCTGGAAAGCCTTGAAGCCCAGGGCATCAAGCCCAAGCACGGCTGCCGCATGGGTATCTGCAACAGCTGCACCTGCGACCGCGTCAGTGGCACCACCCGCCATCTGCGCACCGGTGAAATGCAGTCCGAAACGGCGCAGCCGGTGCGGATCTGCGTGAGCGCACCGACCACCGACCTGACTTTGGATCTCTGAGGACCTGCTGCCATGACCCGCGCTTCCGACCGTGCCCTGAGCCCCGCCGAGATGAACGCCTTCGGTGCCGAGCTCGACGCGATCCGTGACCGTATCCTGGGCAGCCTCGGCGCCTCCGACACCCGCTACATCCGCCGCGTGGCCGCCGCCGTGCGCTGGTCGAGCGTGCTCGGTCGTGGCCTGCTGTTCCTCGGCGCGCTCTCGCCGCTGTTCTGGGCAGCGCTGCTGTGGCCGGCCTGCATCGCCGGCACCCTGCTGCTGGCGCTGGCCAAGATCCTGGAAAACATGGAGCTGGGCCACAACGTGATGCACGGCCAGTACGACTGGACCGGCGATCCCAAGCTCAGCGGCAACACCTATGAGTGGGACATCGTTGCCACCGCCGACAACTGGCGCAAGACCCACAATTTCCGCCACCACACCTACACCAACGTGCGTGGCATGGATGATGACATCGGCTACGGCCTGCTGCGCATCTTCCCGGAACAGCGCTGGTCGCCGTTCTACCTGATGCAGCCGATCATCGCGCCGATCTTCGCGCTGCTGTTCCAGTGGGGCGTGGCCGCGCAGGACCTTCGCCTGGGCCGCTGGTTCAAGGGGCGCATCAGCAGCCGTGCGATGTGGCTGCAGACCCGCCCGGTGGCACGCAAGATGGTCCGCCAGGTGCTGAAGGACTACGTGTTCTTCCCGCTGCTGGCCGGTCCGTTCTTCCTGCCGGTGATGCTGGGCAACCTGGTTGCCAACGGCATGCGCAACGTCTGGACCTACGTGATCATCTTCTGCGGCCACTTCACCGCCGAATCGGAAACCTTCCCGAAGGAATGCCTGCGCAATGAATCGCGCGGCCACTGGTACCTGCGCCAGCTGCGCGGTTCGTCCAACATCAGCGGCGGCTTCATCATCAACGTGCTGTCGGGCAACCTCAGCCACCAGATCGAGCACCACTTCTACCCGGACCTGCCGGCCAACCGCTATGCGGCCATCGCCAAGGAAGTGAAGGAGATCTGCCGCCGCTACGGCCAGCACTACAACAATGGCTCGTTGCCGCGCCAGTTCGCGCAGGTGGTCTGGCGCATCCTGCGCCATGCCTTCCCGAGCAAGCCGCGCCGCCTGCCGATGCCGGACATCCTGCCGGCACCGGCGCCCGCCAACGCGGGCTGAGGGCTTCAGCTGGCTTTGGCCAGCACCGCCGGCGGATCGCCGTCCTGCGGGGCGGGGTCCAGCCGGCGCAGGAATACCTGCATTTCCCTGCGCGCCTGCTGGTCGCCCTTGCTGCCGGCCACGCTCAGCCCGCGCTGCCACGCCGCTCGCGCCGCCTGCGGCTGGCCACCGGCCAGCCACGCCTTGCCGAGCAGCTTCCACGCCGCCGAATACTCAGGATCCAGCGCCACGCAGCGTGCCAGATGGGTGGCGGCGTGCACGGGCTGGCCGGCGTCCAGCCAGCTCTTGCCCAGGCCGAAGCGCAGCAGCGCGCTGTCCTTGCCGCTGGCGAGCATGGCTTCCAGTGCTTCGATGTTCATGGCTGTACCTCATGCAGCAGTTCAGGCGGCCCGGGCAGGAAGCGGCCGCGATGGAACATCAAGGGCGCGCCACCGGTTTCCTGCACCTCGATGATGCGGCCGGCCAGCAGCAGGTGGTCGCCCACCGGCCACTGCGCGTGGCGGCTGCAGGTGAGGTGTGTGACCGCACCGGCGATACGCGGCGGTGTGTCTTCCTCGCCTTCCAGCAACTGTACGCCGTCGAAGCGATCACTCACGCTCGGATCGGCGAAGCGTCGTGCCAGGGCTTGCTGCCCGGCACCCAGCACGCTGACAGTGAAGCGGGTCGCATGCTGGAACACGCGCAGGCTCTTCGCATGCAGGGCCAGGTTCCACAGCACCAGCGGCGGCTGCAGCGAGACCGGCACGAACGAGTTGATGGTCAGCCCGTGAGGGTGTCCCCGCGCGTCGCGTGCGGTGACGATGGCGACGCCGGTCGGGTAGTGGCCGAGCAGCCGGCGCAGGGCGCGCGGCGGCAGGTCCACCGAGGGCGCCGGCGCCGGGGCAGGGAAGATCCCCGCCCACGGCCCGGCACAGGCACTGCCGCCGGCGTCCATCAGGCGCGCGCCTGGCGGTAGCGACGGCCGACCTCGGCCCAGTCGATGATGTTGAAGAACGCGCCGATGTAGTCGGGGCGACGGTTCTGGTAGTGCAGGTAGTAGGCGTGTTCCCAGACATCCAGGGCGAGGATGGGCGTATTGCCGGACAGGCCGACTGCCGCGCCCATCAGTGGGCTGTCCTGGTTGGCGCTGCTTTCGACCTGCAGGCCTCCGTCGCGATCGCTGGTCAGCCACGCCCAGCCACTGCCGAAACGGGTCTGCGCGGCCTTGCTGAAGGCGTCCTTGAAGGCTGCGAAACCGCCGAGATCGCGGTCGATGGCTGCGGTGAGTTCGGCATCCGGCGTGCTGCCAGTGGCGCTGAGCACCGTCCAGAGCAGGCTGTGGTTGGCGTGGCCACCGCCATTGTTGCGCACCGCGCCGCGCACGGACTCGGGCAGCGCGTCGAGGTCGGCGATCAGGGTTTCCACGGGGGTGTCGGCAATGCCGGCCTGTTCCAGTGCGGCGTTGAGGTTGTTGATGTAGGACTGGTGGTGCTTGCCGTGGTGGATCTCCATGGTGCGCGCATCGAAGTGCGGTTCCAGGGCGTCGTAGGCGTAGGGGAGGGAGGGAAGCGAGTAGGGCATTGCAACAGTCTCCGTGGGGAAGGCCAGCGGGTTGGCCTCCGGAAGACTGTTATCGCACCTCAACTTTGGTTGAGGTCAAGGGGTTGGGTAGTGGCGGGGGGGGGGGGGGGGGGGGGGCGGGGGGGGGGGGGGGGGGGGGGGGGCGGGCGGGGGGAGGGGGGCGGCGGCGGGGGGGGGGGGCGGGGGGGG
>NZ_JBXFWG010000020.1:0-73016 GCF_056854535.1 Stenotrophomonas sp. STEN054
CGTCCAGCAGGTCGGTGAACGCTGACGCCGG
Source organism: Stenotrophomonas sp. STEN054 (assembly GCF_056854535.1). Classification (NCBI taxonomy): domain Bacteria; kingdom Pseudomonadati; phylum Pseudomonadota; class Gammaproteobacteria; order Lysobacterales; family Lysobacteraceae; genus Stenotrophomonas; species Stenotrophomonas sp. STEN054. Next base: position 32 of record NZ_JBXFWG010000020.1, read on the forward strand.
GCATGGCCCGGCGCTACCGGTGCGATTGCTGAAATGCTCTGGTAGAGCCGAGCCCATGCTCGGCTGCTTTCGCGGGGTGCTTTCGGCGTTGAGCCGAGCGTAGGCTCGGCTCTACAGCGGTGAGCGGCTGCGACCGCTGAAATGCTCTGGTGGAGCCGAGCCCATGCTCGGCTGCTTTCGCGGGGTGCTTTCGGTGTTCAGCCGAGCGTAGGCTCGGCTCTACAGCGGTGAGCGGCGCCGTCACCGTTACATACCGATCCACCCGTCCAGCAGGTCGGTGAACGCTGACGCCGGGCATGGCCCGGCGCTACCGGTGCGATTGCTGAAATGCTCTGGTAGAGCCGAGCCCATGCTCGGCTGCTTTCGCGGGGTGCGTTCGGTGTTCAGCCGAGCGTAGGCTCGGCTCTACAGCGGTGAGCGGCGCCGTAACCGTTACTTACCGATCCACCCGTCCAGCAGGTCGGCGAACTCATCGGCGTGCTCCTCCTCCTGCGCCAGGATGTCCTCCAGGATGCGCTTGGTGGTGGTATCGCGGTCGCCGATGAAGTTGATCATTTCGCGGTAACTGTCGATGGCGATGCGCTCGGCCACCAGGTTCTCGCGCACCATGTCGCGCAGGTCGCTGCCTTCCTTGTACTCGGCATGCGAGCGCGCGGTCAGCGTGTCCGGGTTGAAGTCCGGTTCGCCGCCCAGCTGCACGATACGCTCGGCCAGTTTGCCGGCGTGGTCCTGCTCCTGGTGTGCATGTTCGAGGAACTCGGCCTTGACCGCATCGGCCAGCATGCCTTTGGCCATGTAGTAATGGCGGTAGTAGCGCAGCACGCAGACGTACTCAGTGGCAAGGGCATCGTTGAGCAGCTTGATGACCTCTTCGCGGTCCGCGCTGTAGCTCTCGGTGATGGCCCCATCCTCGATATTCCGACGCGCGCGTTCACGCAGGGTTTCACGATCGGTGATGCCATTGGGCTTTGCGGAGTGGGACGGGTTGGCTGGCTTCTTGGACATGGCTGGCCGGTTTCCTTTCATCTGTGGGGGGGCAAACGTGGGGGGATCAAACGGGGAGGTGTTCCAGCACGTAGTCGGCCGAGGACACCTCGAACTGACCGGGCTCCTCGATCCAGGTGGCGCGAACAACACCGTCGTCGACGTACAGGGCGAAGCGACGCGAACGGAGGCCCATGCCCGAGGCGCTGGCATCCAGCTCCAGGCCAAGTGCACGGGTCAGTTCAGCGTTGCCGTCGGACAGCATCAGCAGGCCCTCGGGCACGTGCTGGTCGGCAGCCCAGGCTTTCATCACGAACGGATCGTTGACCGCCATGCAGTACACGTCGATGCCCCGCTGGCGGAAGGCCGCGAACTTCTCCACGAAGCCAGGCAGATGGCGGGCGGAGCAGGTCGGGGTGAAGGCGCCGGGCACGGCGAACAGGACCACCCGGCGCCCATCGAACAGGGTATGGGTGTCCCGCGTTTCGATGCCCTCGCCGATGCGCTTGAGGGTGACTTCTGGTATACGGGCGCCGACATGGATCGTCATGGGAACTCCTTGCTGCGGACAGGCTAGTGGGGCAGATGGGACGGTGGCGTCAAGACAGTGGAAACCGGGTGTGCCCACCCCATCCTGGGGCAGGGCCACAGCAGCCGCATTGCGCTGGATCAGTTGGCGTCACCGGCGCCCCACGGGCAGCGGCGTAGCATGCCGGCGCGTAGAATGAACCCGGGGCGGCGCCACCGGCGCGGCCGAAGCAGATCGAGGTAGCTGGATGGAATTCAAGGATTACTACGCCACCCTGGGGGTGGAACCGAGTGCGGGCGAGGCCGAGATCAAGACCGCCTACCGGCGGCTGGCGCGCAAGTACCACCCGGACGTGAGCAAGGAGGCCGGCGCCGAGGACAAGTTCAAGGCGGTCAACGAGGCCTACGAGGCGCTGCGCGATCCGGAAAAGCGCGCGGCCTATGACCAGCTGCGCGCGCAGGGCTACCGCCCGGGCGAGGAATTCAACGTGCCGCCGAACTACGGCGGTGCCGGTGGCTTCAATTTCGAGGAAGTGTTCGGCGGCGGCGGTGCCGGCGGCGGCTTCAGCGATTTCTTCGAAAGCCTGTTCGCGCGCCAGCGCGGCGGCCAAGGCGCCGGCCCCGGCCCGGGTTTCAGCAGCCATGGCCAGGCGCCCAACCGCGATACCCGGGCCAAGCTGTCGGTGCCGCTGGAAGCGGCCTACGGCGGCGACAGCCTGCGCATCACCGTCAACGGCAAGCAGCTGGACGTGCGCGTGCCCAAGGGCATCCGCCCGGGCCAGGTGATCCGCCTGTCAGGGCAGGGCACCCATGGCGGCAACCTGCTGCTGGAAGTTGAATACGCCGCCCACCCCCAGTTCGAGGTCGATGGCCGCAACATCCTCTATACGCTGCCGGTGACTCCGTGGCAGGCAGCGCTGGGCACCAGCATCAGCGTGCCGACCCTGGGCGGCGCGGTGGAACTGAAGATCCCGGCCGATTCCGATGCTGGACGCAAGCTGCGCCTGCGCGGCCGCGGCCTGCCGGGCAACCCGGATGGCGACCAGATCGTGGAGCTGGAGATCGTGGCCCCGGCGGCAACGGACGAAGCGCAGAAGAAGGCGTACCGGAACCTGGCAAAGGCCTTCGGCGAAACGATCTGACCGGCCGGAGGAACGCCGGCGGCAAGACCATTTGAAGGTAGCGCCGGGCCATGCCCGGCGGCTCTGACATGTAGCGTCGAGCCATGCTCGACTGCCGTAACCAACAGCAGTCGAGCATGGCTTGACTCTACAGAAATCGCCTCAGCCCTGGCCGGCGAACACGCGTTCCAGCACCTCGGACAGTTCGTCTTCCGAGAATGGCTTGGTGATATAGGCCTTGGCGCCCTGGCGCATGCCCCACATGCGGTCGGTGTCCTGGTCCTTGGTGGTCACCAGGATCACCGGAATGTGCCGGGTCGCCTCATCGCGGGCGAGCGTGCGGGTGGCCTGGAAACCATTGAGGTTGGGCATCACCACGTCCATCAGCACCAGGTCGGGCAGTTCAGCCTTGGCTGTTTCCACCCCGGCCGCGCCGTCGGTGGCGGTCAGAATCTGGTGCCCGAGTTTCTCGACGATGCGCTGTATCCCCAACAGCTGCGACGGTGAGTCGTCGACGATCAGAATGCGTGCCATGTTGTTCCCCGTGTCATGCCCGCAGTGTAGTGCGGGCACGTTGCGGGTGGGAACACGGCCGCTGCCGTCCGTCGCCTGCCTGCGACGTTCAGTCGATCCGCACCACCGTGCGGCCCAGCGAGCCACCGGCCAGCATCCGTTCGAACACACCCGGCAGGTCCGCCAGGCCGACTTCGGCGGTGCAGATGCGGTCCAGGTGCTGCGGCTTCCACTCGCCGCCCAGTCGCGCCCACACCGCTTCACGCAGGTCGCGCGGCGCGCTGGCCGAAGAAACGCCCAGGAGTGACACGCCACGCAGGATGTACGGCATCACCGTCATCTCCAGTTTCGGGCTGGCGGCCAGGCCGGCACTGACCACGCTGCCATAGGGCACGGTCTGCGCCAGCAAGCTGGCCAGCATCGATCCACCGGCATTGTCCAGGCCACCGCCGAAGCGGGCTGACTGCAGCGGCGCGGTATCGGCCAGTGCTTCGCGCGGCAGCACCTCGGCGGCGCCGATGTCGTGCAGGAAGGTGGCCTGCTCAGGCTTGCCACTGATCGCATGCACGTCGTAACCGGCACGGCTGAAGATGTCCACGGCCAGCGCGCCGACCCCGCCGGTGGCGCCGGTCACCGCCAGCGGGCCGTGCCCCGGGGTCAACCGATTGTCCTGCAGGCGCAGCAGGGCGAGCGCGGCGGTGAAGCCGGCCGTGCCCAGCACCATCGCTTCGCGCGGGCTCAGGCCGGCAGGCTGGGCGATGACCGCGCGCGATTCCAGCCGCACGTACTGGCTGTAGCCGCCGTCACGAGTCTCGCTGAGCCCGCAGCCGGTGGCCAGCACCGCATCGCCTTCGCGCCAGGCCGGGTCGCTGGAGGCGACCACGGTGCCGGCCACATCGATGCCACCGACCAGCGGGAAGCGCCGCAGGATCTTGCCCTTGCCCGTGCCGGCCAGGGCGTCCTTGTAGTTGACCGAGGACCAGTGGGCGCGGATCAGCACCTGGCCGGGGCTGAGGTCGTCCACGCCCAGTTGGACTGGGCCGCTGCGGTAGCCAGCATCGTCGTTTTCGATCCGGAAGGCGGTGAACGGGGTGGTGGGGGCCATCGGCGCTGCCTGACTTCGAGGAAAACGCCACCTTACCCGGTCATGGCCCTTTCAAACCTGCCAGTCCGCCCCATCTTGTATGATCGGTGAAGATTCACGGCTGGCGCCGCGGGAAGGGCCCGCGCCGCAGCCCACATATTGATGGAGCGTGCATGGCCTGGAATACACCCGGCGGCAACAAGGGCGGACAAGGCCCCGAGGACAATCGACGCGGGCCGTTCGGGTCGCGTGGCGGTGGCAATGGTGGTGGCTGGGGCGGTCTGCCCGGGCCGCTGAAGGACCTGTTCGATGGCGGCATCCTGCGTTGGGTGGCGGTGGCGGTCGTGTTGCTGGTGCTGTTCTCCAGCTTCCAGCTGATCGGCGAACAGCAGCGCGGCGTGGTGCTGCGCTTCGGCCAGTTCTCGCGGATCCTGACCCCGGGCCCGAACTTCAAGCTGCCGTGGCCGATCGAATCGGTCACCAAGGTCAACGCCACCGAGATCAAGACCTTCTCGATCCAGGTGCCGGTGCTGACCCGCGACGAGAACATCGTCAACGTCTCGCTCAACGTGCAGTACCGCATTGATGATCCGCAGCAGTACCTGTTCGGTACCGTCGATGCCGACCAGGTGCTGGAACAGTCGGCGCAGAGCGCGGTGCGCGAGGAAGTCGGCCGCGCCGACCTCAATTCGGTGCTGAACAACCGTGGCCCGTTGGCCGTGGCCGCCGAGGAGCGTCTGCAGACGTTGCTGGGTGCGTTCAGGACCGGCCTGACCGTGACCGGCCTGACCCTGCAGGACGCCCGTCCGCCGGAGGAGGTCAAGCCGGCCTTCGACGAGGTCAACGGTGCCCAGCAGGTCAAGGAACGCCTGATCAACGAAGCCCAGGCCTACGCCGCCAAGGTCGTGCCGGAAGCCCGAGGCCAGGCCTCGCGTGCCCGTACCACCGCCGAAGGCTACAAGCAGGCCGTGGTGTCCAAGGCCGAGGGTGACGCGCAGCGCTTCAGCCTGCTGCAGGCCCAGTACAAGGACGCCCCGGAAGTCACCCGCAAGCGCCTGTGGCTGGAAACCGTCCAGCAGGTGCTGAGCGAGAACCGCAAGGTGATTGGTGGCGATGGTCGCCAGCTGATCTACGTGCCGATGACCGGCGACACCCGTCCGGGCGCCTCGGCCCCGGCCCCGGTGCCGAATCCGGAGGTGGTGATGCCGTCGCTGCCGGGTACCGCAACCGAAGTTTCCCGTGATCCGGGCCGGCCGGTGGCCCGCCCGACCGGGCGTCCGAGCGGCCGTGAGGAGGGCAGCCGATGAGAAGTTCTATCTGGATTGCCGTCGTCGTGGCGGCCCTGCTGGCCCTGCTGGGTTCGGTCTACGTGGTCCGCGAGGACCAGACCGCCATGGTTCTGAACCTGGGCAAGGTGGTGCGTTCGGACATCAAGCCGGGCCTGCACTTCAAGGTGCCGGTGGTGGAAACCGTGCGCGTATTCGACCGCCGCTTCCAGGTGCTGGATACGGCACCCGCGCGTTACTTCACCGCCGAGCAGAAGGACGTCAGCGTCGACTTCTTCGCCGTGGGCTACATCTCCAACGTGGGCGACTACTTCCGTGCCACCGGTGGTGACCCGCGCGTGGCCAATGCCCGCCTGCAGCCGATCATCACCGATTCGCTGCGCAACCAGATCAACTCGCGCACCCTGCAGCAGCTGGTGTCCGGCGACCGTAGCGAGCTGATCGCCGCGCAGCTGAAGGACATCAACGAAGCGGTGTCCGGGCTGGGCATGCAGATGATCGACCTGCGCATCAAGCAGGTCGACCTGCCCACCGACAGCCAGGTGATCAACGACGTGTACGAGCGCATGCGCGCACAGCGCAAGCAGGAAGCTGCCAAGCTGCGCGCCGAGGGCGAGGAGCAGTCGCTGACCATCCGTGCCCAGGCCGACCGTGACAGCACCGTGCTGATCGCAGAGGCCGAGCGCGATGCCCAGCGCCTGCGCGGTGAAGGCGATGCCGATGCGGCCCGCATCTACGGAAAGGCCGGCTCGGCCGACCCGTCGTTCTATGCGTTCTATCGCAGCCTGGAGGCCTACCGTGGCTCCATGACCGACGGCAACGGCGTGATCGTCCTGGACAAGAACGACCCGTTCCTGCAGTACCTCAAGAACGACCGCTGAGTCGTTCGGCAAGATCCCACGGGGCCCGGCCAGATGCCGGGCCCCGTGTTTTTTCCGGAGTGCCCCACATGAAAGATCTGTTCGCGGCCGTCTGCCTGGTGGCCGTGCTGGAAGGCCTGCTGCTGTTCGTCGCGCCGCTGGCCTGGAAGCGCATGGCCGAGCGCCTGCTGGACCTGCCCAGCCCGGCCCTGCGCAGCTTCGGCGGCCTGGTGCTGCTGGCCGGCCTGAGCCTGCTGTGGTGGGCAAGGCACTGAATGGTGGGGTCGGCCGCGGGCCGGCAAGCCGGCGCGGTCGGGTGTAGCGCCCGAGCCTGCGCTCGGCTCTACAGAGGCGACCGGATGTAGCGCCCGAGCCTATGCTCGGGCGGCGCCGCGCAGCGGCGGCACAGCAGCCGAGCATGGGCTCGGCTCTACACGGGCGCCCGGCTGTAGCGCCCGAGCCTGGGCGCGGGCGGCGCCGCGCAGCGGCGGGAGGGCAGCCGAGCATGGGCTCGGCTCTACATGAGACGCCGGCCTGACCGGCCGGTAAAGCCGTCCGTCGGAAAGGTGGCACCCGACCACGGAAACCCGGATAATGCACAAAAGCCGGACGGGCCTCCCCGTTCGGCTTTTTCCGTGTCTGGGCCTTCCATCGCCGGCCGCTCCCCGTTGGAGCCGCCTTCCGGGTGCTGGCCAGCCCCGCCACGGTTTACCCGTCCGCGGCCCCGATGGCCGCAACAAATCGAGGAGCCCGTCATGGGTCAGTCTGTCGTAGTGTTGGGTGCCCAGTGGGGCGATGAAGGCAAGGGCAAGATCGTCGATCTGCTCACCGAGGAAATCGGCGCCGTGGTGCGCTTCCAGGGCGGCCACAATGCCGGCCACACCCTGGTCATCAATGGCAAGAAGACCGTCCTGCACCTGATCCCGTCGGGCATCCTGCGTGACGATGCGCTGTGCCTGATCGGCAACGGCGTGGTCATCTCGCCGGCCGCGCTGCAGAAGGAGATCGCCGAGCTGGAAACCTCCGGCGTGGAAGTGCGTTCGCGCCTGAAGATCTCCCCGGCCGCGCCGCTGATCATGCCGTACCACATCGCCCTGGACCAGGCGCGCGAACGCGCTGCCGGCGGCAAGGCGATCGGCACCACCGGCCGCGGCATCGGCCCGGCCTACGAAGACAAGGTGGCGCGCCGTGGCATCCGCATCGCCGACCTGCATTACCCCAAGCAGCTGGAAGAGCTGCTGCGTACCGCGCTGGATTACCACAACTTCGTGCTGACCAAGTATCTGAACACCGATGCGGTCGACTTCCAGAAGACCTTCGACGAAGCCCTGGCCTTCGGCGAATACGTGCAGCCGATGAAGTCCGACGTGGCCGGCATCCTGCATGACCTGCGCAAGCAGGGTAAGCGCGTGCTGTTCGAAGGCGCGCAGGGCGCACTGCTGGACATCGACCATGGCACCTACCCGTACGTCACCAGCTCCAACACCACCGTCGGTGGCGCGCTGGCCGGTGCCGGCGTCGGCGCCGATGCGATCGACTACGTGCTGGGCATCGCCAAGGCCTACGCCACCCGCGTCGGCGGCGGCCCGTTCCCGACCGAGCTGGACGATGAAATCGGCCAGGGCATCCGTGACCGCGGCGCCGAATACGGTGCGTCCACCGGTCGTCCGCGTCGCTGCGGCTGGATGGACATCGTCGCGCTGAAGCGCGCCGTGGCCATCAACGGCATCAGCGGCCTGTGCATCACCAAGCTGGACGTGCTGGACGGCATGGAAAAGCTGAAGGTCTGCATCGCCTACGAATACAACGGCAAGCGCACCGAGTACGCGCCGCTGGACGCGCAGGGCTGGGAAGACTGCACCCCGGTGTACCTGGAGTTCCCGGGCTGGAGCGAGAACACCCACGGCATCACCAACTGGGACGAGCTGCCGCCGGCCGCACGTGCCTACCTGCGTTCGCTGGAAGAGCTGGCCGGTTGCCCGATCAGCATCGTGTCCACCGGCCCGGACCGCGACCACACCATGGTCCTGCAGGATCCGTTCGCCTGAGGTAGCGACGGGCCATGCCCGGAAGCGCACTGGTAGCGCCGGGCCATGCCCGGCGTAGGTGACAGGTAAAGCCCCGCGCAAGCGGGGCTTTTTCGTTTTCGGTACTGTGGCGGCACAGCCGGCAGGGACGCGCAGCGATGACGGAGATTTCGGCATGAAGGGCGAGACGGTCGCACGGGTGACCCTGTGGCTGCTGTGGAGCCTGTGGACGCTGGCCTGCATCGTGCTGGTGCTGGGCGCGGTCGCCAACCACCTGGCCTCGCGCACGCAGACCCTGCCGCTGGTGCTGCAGCCCGGTGCGACGGCCGGGGTCACGGTCTACCGCTTCATCAACGACCCGCTGCGGTTGCGCCTGCGTTATGCGGATGACGGCGCCGATCCTGCGATCGATCCGGAAGTGCGCCTGCGCGCGGAAACCCCGACCGATCAAACCGAGTTCCGCGCCAAGACACGCTCGGGCGCACCCGAACCGGAAACCACCCGCGCGCTGGAATCGGTCGAGCGAGACCGGTTCGCCGCCTCGTACTTCGGCTATGGCCGCGGTGATGCACTGCCACGCGGTCGTTCCTGGCTGCGGCTGACCGTGCTGGAGGTCGACCCGGCGCTGGCTGGCCGTGCGGCCTCGGTGGACCTGCTGCCGCCGATGGACGTGCTGAAGCTGACCGACCTGGACTACCTGTGGCTGTGGCCGTTCTTCTTCTGGCAGCCGGTGGGGCTGCTGCTGCTGATCGCGGGTGGCGGACTGGCGACGGCCAGCATCGCGCTGCGGAGGTGGCAACCCCGTCCTCGGGCGCGGTAGCGCCGGGCCATGCCCGGTGGGGTGGGGCAGGCTACTTGCCAGATGCCCAATATGGGTACAATAATGCCCAATATGGGTAATGAAGCTCCCAATACGTCTTCCACCGGCCCCATCGGGCTGGCCGACGCGCTGTTCACCCAGACCCAGCAACGGGTGCTGGCCCTGCTGTTCGGGCAGGATCGTCGTGATTTCAGCATTTCCGAGCTGATCAGCGGCAGCGGTGCAGGCTCCGGCGCCGTGCAGCGCGAAGTGGCCAAGCTGGTCGCAAGCGGCCTGGTCGAGCAGCGTAGGGTCGGCAACCAGAAGCGCTATCGCGCGTTTGCCGGCTCACCGATCCATGCCGAGCTGGTGGCGCTGGTGCACAAGACCATCGGTCTGGCGCAGCCGCTGCGCGAGGCGTTGCAACCGTTGCAGGACCAGATTGCACTGGCCTTCGTCTTCGGCTCGGTGGCCAAGCGCACGGACAGCGCGCACAGCGACATCGATCTGATGCTGGTCTCCGATACGCTGGGCTATGCTGAGCTGATGGCCGTGCTCGATCCGCTGGAAGATCGCCTGGGACGGCCGGTGAACCCGACGCTGTACACGCATGACGAACTGCATGATCGCCTGCGCAAGGGCAATGCCTTCCTGCAGCGTGTTCTCGAACAACCCAAGGTGTGGGTGATTGGAGGAAAGGATGACCTCGCCATTGCAGAATCTGGTCGGGGCGGGTAAACCGCTCACCGTTGAACCGCCCGATCCGCGCGAGATCGAAGGCCTGCAGCGCTCGGGCCTTGCGCGGCTGCGTGACGCACGCAATGCCACGTTGTCGCTGGAAAGTCGTTTCGATCTTGCCTACAACGCTGCGCACGCGTTGAGCCTCGCCGCGCTTCGCGCGCAGGGTTTCCGGCCCAGCAACCGCTACATCGTGTTCCAGTCGCTCAAGCACACGCTCGGCGTTGGTCCGGAGGTATGGCGCGTGCTCGACAAATGCCACCAGCAGCGCAACATCGCTGAGTACGAGGGCGAACTCGATGTCAGCGGCCGCCTGGTGGAAGACCTGATTACGGCCTGTGACGTGGTGCGTGTTGCCTCAGGCCTCTGAGCAAAGCGGGTGCTGACGCGTCAGCGCCCCGCCTGCAGCAACGGGTACGGGTTGATCGACTCGCCCTTCCACCACTGCTTTTCCGGCCCCAGCACATGCACCTCGAAATGCAGGTGCGGGGCATCGGCGCTGGCATTGCCGGTGCTGCCGACATAGCCGATCACCTCACCGCGCTTGATGACCTGCTTTTCGGCCAGGCCATCGGCATAGCGCTGCAGGTGGGCGTAGTAGTAGCACCAGCGGCCGCTGGGCTCGAACTGGTAGATCGTCAGCCCGCCGCGCTCGCTGTCGAACAGTTTTTCCACCGTCCCATCGGCCACCGCCAGCACCGGCGTGCCGGCGTCGGCCATGATGTCGATGGCATCGTGCACGCGGCCCTCGCTGCGTGCATCGGTGAAGGTGTCGCGCAGCTGAGAGGCCTGGATGCCCTGCACCGGCAGCAGCAGGCCGGTTGGCGCATCGCTGGTGCTGGACGGGGGCATGGTCGTGGGAACCGGGGCGTCCGCGTGCGGCGTTGCAGCCGCAGCCGGCGGCGCCGTGGCCACCGCCGTTTGAGCTGCGGGCCAGGCAACCGCCACCGGCTCACCCGCATCGCGGCGCAGCCACCAGCCGGCACCCAGCCCCAGCAGCACGCCCAGTACGATCAGCTGCGAAAGACGCATCGGGTCACTCCTGCATCACGACGGGGACCGAGGTATCCACGGCATCGGCCACGCGCAGCGCATCCCAGTTGGTCATGCGCACGCAGCCATGCGATTCGGTCTTGCCCACGTGGCCCGGCTCGGGCGTGCCGTGCAGGCCGTAATGCGGCTTGGACAGGTCGATCCACACCCGGCCGACAGGATTGTTCGGGCCCGGCGGCAGCGTGGCCTTCTTCTCGCCCTTGCGCGCATCCCAGAACAGCTTGGGGTTGTAGTGGAATGTCGGGTCGCGGGACACACCGAGGATCTTCCATTCACCGATCGGCAGCGGATCGTGCTGGCTGCCCGACGACACCGGCACCTGCGCGATGACCTTACCGGCTGCATCAAGCAACTGCAGAGTGGAATCGGATTTGTCGACCACCAGCTTGGCCGCCTTCGGTAGCGGCGCCGGTGCGATGTTGGGTACCTGGATGCGGCTGCCGGCCTTGCCCAAATCGACGCCGGGGTTGAGCGCCTTCAGCAGCTCGGGCGAGGCATGGAACCGCTCGCCCAAGGCTTCCTCCACGCTGCCGTAGCCCAGCGCCTTCAGCTTGGCCTGTGCGGCGGGACCCTTCGGCACCGGCTGGAACGGACCCGCAACGTCGTCGGCGGTCAGCGTGTAGCTGGCCAGTGGCGCGTTGGCATCGGCCTGCAGTGCCTTCCAGGTGGCATCGTCGAGTTCGCCGGTGACGGTCAGCCCGTGCGCGGCCTGGAAGCCGGACACCGCGCGGCGCTGGTTGCTGCCCACCTCGCCATCGATCTGGCCGGGCGAGAAATTGGCGCGGTCCAGCAGTACCTGTGCGTGCAGCGGCGAGCGGGCGGCGATGTCCGGTCCCGCGCGCTCGGCGATGGGCGCAGGCAGGTTGGCCGGCGGGGCCTGCGCGAATGCAGGGGAAACCAGCAGCGACAGCGCAAGCACGGCGACACGGGGTGAACGCATGGGAAGCTCCTGAAGAACGTGCCCCCACCATGCCTGCACCCCGCGGCCAGCCCGCGTGAAAACACGGGCGTGTTGCTGAGCGGCAGATGAGCGCTCAACGTGCGGATTGATCCTGGATGCGCCAGCTCTGCAGCACGCCGAAGCCTATCTCGGCGACGGTGAACAGCAGCAGGATCGCACTGGCACCGTGCAGCACCGCATACACCTGCCACAGCGCGAACAGCCCGCGTGCGGCGGCATCGAGCCGGCCCAGCAGCACGCTGGGGGCAAGCACGCGGGCCAGCGACCACATCACCACCACCGAGCCGAGCAGGTTGGCCAGCAGCATGTGCAGCGGGTCCAGCGCCGGTACCTGGCCCGGCAGCTGCCAGGCATCGGCCAGCGCAGCCATCGCCGCGTGCAGGGGTGCGAACGTCCAAGGCAGGGCGAAGGGCAGGGTGACCAGCAGGTCGTAGAAGGCGCTGGCGCGGACGATGCGGAGATAACGGGAGGTGAGCATGGACGCCTTCAACAGGAGAAAGAGGGCGTACTGTCAGGGCTGAAGTAAACTTCAGGGTCAAGCGTTTTCTGGAGCCCCCATGCAGATTGGAGAACTGGCTCAGGCCTGCGGCCTCTCGCGCGAAGCCCTGCGTTTCTACGAGAAGCAGGGCCTGATCGGCGCGCGGCGCCTGGCCAATGGCTACCGCGATTACCCGGATGAAACCGCGATGCTGGTGCATTACATCCGCACCGCCCAGCAGCTCGGCTTCACCCTGGCCGAGATCGGCCAGCGCCTGCCCAGGCTGTGGGAGCAGGCCGATGCCGGCCCGTTGCTGGCGGCCGCGCTGCAGGAAAAACTCGCGGACATCGATGCCCGCATCGCCGCGCTCGGTGCCCTGCGCCAGGATCTGGCCACGCGCGTGGCCAGCGCCTGCCCCTTCCAGCCCCGTAGCACCGTGGGCTGAAGCCGGATTCTGAACCGTGACCCGGTTGTTCATGGAGGCCACGTCAAGGCGGCGTGAGACAGGCCGATACAGGCTTATCCCCCCGTTTGGATCCCCCCCATGAACTATTTGAGGAATGTCAGGGTTGCCTGGCGTCTTGGTCTGGGCTTTGGCCTGTTGCTGCTGCTGGTGGCCGCCGTTGTCGTCACCGGTGCCACCGCCACGACTGTGCAGAAGCGCGCGATGCAGCAGGTGGTCGAGGTCAGCGTGACCAAGGTGCGCCTGCTGTCGCAGATGCTCGATGCCAACAACCAGATGATGGTCGTGCGTCGCGAGATGCTGATCCGCCAAGGTGACGCTCGCGAGGCCGACGAGCAGCGCATCGCCGACCTGGTCAAGCGCTACGAAACCAGTTGGACCGCCTACCAGGCACTGCCTAGCGATGCCGACGGCAAGGCCGTGGGCGAGGCCATCGCGGCGAAGCGGGCCATTGCCCGGCCGCTGAACAAGCAGACCAGCGAACTGATGGACCAGGGTGATTTCCCCGGCGCCATCGCGCTGACCCTGGGCCCGGTGCAGGTCGCGGCCAACGGCTGGAACAAGGCGCTGGCCGATGGCGTGGCCTTCGAGGAGAAGGAAAGCCGCGAGGCGGCCGCCGAAGCGATCCGTCTCGGCGAGCGCAGCCTGCTGCAGCTGCTGGTGCTGGGCGGCGTAGCGCTGCTGGTCGGCATCACGGCCTCGGTGATGATCGGCCGCAGCCTGACCGGCCCGCTGGCGCGCGCAGTGCAGCTGGCACAGCGGCTCTCCAAGGGTGAGCTGGACCAGTCCTTCCACTTGGGTGGCCGCGATGAATTGACCCAGCTGGGCGAGGCCATGGGCAGCGTGCGGCAGAGCGTGCAGGCCGCCATCGGCGCGCAGCTGCAGATGGCCGAACAGCACGAGGCTGGCGCCATCGGCTACCGCATGGATGCCAGCGCCTTCCCCGGCGATTTCGGCCGCATGGTGCAGGCCACCAACAGCCTGGTGGAATCGCACGTGCAGGTGGAACTGCTGATGGCCGAAGTCATGCAGCGCTACGCGATCGGCGATCTCAGCCGCGACCTGCCGCAGTATCCCGGCGCGAAGGGCGCGTTCACCCGCACCCTGGCCGCGGTGAAGCAGAGCCTGATGGCGATCAGCGCCCAGATCGACACGCTGGCCCGGGCCGCCGGCGCGGGTGATTTCAGCGTGCGCGGCGATGTCGAGGCGTTCCAGTTCCAGTACCGCGCGATGGTCGAACACCTCAACGCGATGATGGCCAGCTCGCAGGCGAGCATCGCCGATGTCTCCGACGTGCTGCGCGCGATCTCGCACGGCAACCTGACCGCGCGCATGGACGGTGACTACGAGGGCGTCTTCGCCCGCATGCGCGACGATGCCAACACCACCACCGCGCAGCTGACCGGCATCGTCCGTGGCATCCAGGTGGCGGCCGACAGCATCAACAACGCCGCGCAGGAACTGGCCGCCGGCAACAGTGATCTCTCGCGCCGTACCGAGCAGCAGGCCGCCAATCTGGAAGAAGCAGCCGCGTCGATGGAAGAGCTGACCTCCACCGTGCGCCAGAACGCCGAGCTTGCACGCCAGGCCGACAGCGAAGCGCATGCAGCCGGCGCCGCCGTACGCGAGACCGAACAGGCCATGGTGCAGATGGCAACGGTGATGGGCGAGATCGACCAGTCGTCGGCACGCATCTCCGAGATCTCCACGGTGATCGACGGCATCGCGTTCCAGACCAACATCCTGGCGCTGAACGCTGCCGTCGAAGCGGCACGCGCCGGTGAGCAGGGCCGTGGATTCGCGGTGGTCGCCAGCGAAGTGCGCACCCTGGCGCAGCGTGCGGGTGTGGCCGCCAAGGAGATCAAGGAACTGATCGAAGACGCCGCCGCCAAGGTGCAGAGCGGGCTGGCCGTGACCGTGCAGTCCGAGGCGGCGATCGCCCGCCTGGCCCACGCCAGCTCGCGCACCAACCAGCTGATGAGCGACATCGCTGCGGCCAGCAAGGAACAGGCCGCGGGCATCGAGCAGGTCAACCAGGTGGTGGTGCAGATGGACCAGGTGACCCAGCAGAACGCCGCTCTGGTGGAAGAGGCGACCGCGGCCAGCCGCGCGCTGGAAGAGCAGGCCAATGCGCTGACCACCTCGGTGTCGGTGTTCCAGATCGAGCAGGGCCGGCCGGCGTCAGCCGTGGTAGCTCGCGCAGCGTGATCAAGCCGTATCAGCGCCGGCACCAGCGCCGGCGCGGATGCGGTGCACGTACGTTACGAACTGTATACGGGGTCAGCGAAGTCTGTAGCTTGCCTGCAGCGGCAGGCTGACGCCCCGCAGGGTATCGCGGGCGACCACCTGCACGGTCCAGGTGCCCTTCGGGGCATCGGCCTGTGCGGTGAACTGAATGCGCAGATTGGTCAGGAATACTTGGTGCGACGGTCCTTCCAGGGCGGAGCTGAAGCAGGGCAGCTCCTTCTGCTCGGTGGCAACGCTGCCATCGGGCAGGGTCACGCGCACATCGCACTCCACCTGTGCCACGCCCTTTGCGTCCAGTTGCGGGTTGGAAATGAAGGCGATGATGCTGACCTGCTCACCGGCATGTACTTCGCTGGCCACGCTGAATTTGGGCGTGGTATCGGCCGGCGTCTGCCATTTGGCCAGCCAGTCGGGGTCGGTGGTGACCAGCAGGGTTGCGCCGAAACCGTCATGGGATTTCGTCGATTCTGTCTGCGCCACGGGGCGGCCATCGGGCTGGACCCAGTCGCCTGCGGCGGTTGCGGTCAGCGGAAGCAGCGCGAACAGGGCCAGGTTACGCGTCCATTGCATGGTGATCTTCCATCAGGGCCGCTTCCCGCGGCGGTGACCCGAGTATGGCGCAGGCGGCCGCCGGTTGGCAGAGTTGGGCCGGCGCGTCCCATCGGCAGCACCTCGCCCTACCACCCGTCAGCGATTTCGGCGATGCTCGCTGCAGACACCGGGGGAGGGAGCATGGACAGCAACGAGGCCGAAGGCGCCTACGGCGACGTGCCACGGATGCAGGGCATGGCCGCGCCCGCCATGCCCCCAGCTGAAGCGCCGACCGACTGGTCGATCCTGCCGCTGACCGGTGGGAATGATGATTCGGCGGTGATGCAGGCGCTGCGCCGCATGCGCCGTGAGCCGGCCCTGCTGTTCACCGTGGCCTACCTGCTGGTCTCGCTGCTGGGCCTGTGGTGCAGTTTCTGGTTCTACCGGGGCTTCAAGCTGTCGATCCTGGATTACCTGCAGCCCAGCGATTTCCTGGTGGCCGGCATCCGCGACCCGGCGTACGTGGTGCTGCTGGCCGCAGGCCTGCTGCTGGTGCTGGTGGTGAGCTGGCCGGAAACCCTGCGCATGCGCAATGCCGCCAAGCTGGAACAGCTGCGCACGCGCAACTGGGTGTGGCGGGTGGTGTTGACGCGCTCGGCACTGACCAGCTGGGAGGGCGTGGGCCTGCGCCCGCTGACCGCGATGACCCTGGCCGTGGCCGCGTTCATGGCGCTGGGCGCGGCGAACTACGTGACGGTGCGCGGGGAGCAGATCCGCAACGCCGGCAGCGGCGAAGTGATCCGCCTGCAGTTGAATGGCGACCGCGCGCCGTTGCCGGGCACCGCGCGCCTGCTCGGTTCCAGCAGCGCGTTCCTGTTCGTCTGGTGGCCGCAGCAGCGGCGTGCCGAGGCCATTCCGATCGCGGCGGTGCGCACGCTGCAGGCGGTTACCGTGGCGGCGCCTGCGCCTGCGCCTGCGCCTGCGCCGGCCTCCGCGCCGGGGCCCGGCAGTTGAACCCGCCGGTGCGCCCCCGTGTGCTGATGCTGCCCGGCCTGGACGGTGGCGTGGGCATGTCGGGTGCGTTCCTCGAGGCCATGCGTGCGCACGGACTCGACGCGGAGGCACTGTCCCTGCCCATACACGAGGCGCAGGACTATCCGACCCTGGTCGCATGGCTGCAGCCGCAGCTTCCACGGCAGCCATGGGTGCTGCTGGCCGAATCATTTGCGGGCCCGCTGGCAGTGCAGATCGCCGCGCAGGCGCCCGCCGGCCTGGGTGGGCTGGTGCTCAGCACCACGTTCGCGCGACGGCCGGTGCCTGTGCCCGCAGCGAGCGCGGTGGCGCTGTCCGCGGCATGGCCGTTGCCGCCGCTGCCGGTGATGGCGCGGGTGCTGCTGGGGCAGTGGCGGACGCCGGAGAACGTGCAGGCACTGCGCCAAGCCCTGGCCCATGTGCCCAGCCGCGTGCTGCGGCATCGGGCCGCCAGCACCCTGCGCGTGGACGTGCGTGCGCTGCTGCCGCGGATCGCCGTGCCCACGCTGCACCTGCAGGCGCGGCAGGACCGGTTGCTGTGGCCGCCCAGTGTTGCGGAACTGCAGGCGCTGTTGCCCGAGGCGCGGCACGTCGCGCTGCAGGGGCCGCACCTGCTGTTGCAGGCGCGCCCCGTACAGGCGGCCGAAGCAGTGGCGCGGTGGGTGAACGCGCTGCCCCGCTGACGCTCAGCCGTCGGCCGCCTTCTTCGTTGCTTTGCGGCCGCTACCGCTGTGCTTGCCACCGCCATCCTGCTTGTTGACGGTGGCCCAGGCGATGCGTTCGGCGGTGCTTTTACGGGTGCCGCGCTCGCGTTCGCTTTCCTCGATGTGCTCGGCCTGGCGCTTCTGCTTGTCGGTGTAGGCGGATTTGTCACCACGGGGCATGTCGCTTCTCCTGTGAGGGACGATCAGGCCAGCAGGCGCAGCTTCGGTTCGCGCGCCCACTGACGGGTGGCTGCGGCAGCGAGGAAGCCCTTGGCGTCTTCCGCTTCGACGATGCCGGCGTCGTTGCCCACGCGCGCCGCCTTCAGCAGCGCCTGGCCGCCGGCATCGCTGGCAATGGCCTTCAGGTGTGCCCACGCGTGGCTGACGAACTCGACGGCGGCGGCTTCCCTGGCCAGCGCCTTGGCGCCCTCTGCGCTGAGCACCACGGCCACGGCGTCGAACACGGCCGAGGGCGTACCGGCCAGCTGGCCATCGGCGGCTTGGCGCTTACCGTCGCTGAGCGTGGCACCGCCCACTTTCGGCGCCACCAGCTTCACTTCGGCACCGGCTTTCTGCGCGGCCTTGCGCAGGCCGGCGATCAGCCCCGCATCGGAGCCCTCGTCGAACAGGATGCCGATGCAGCGCCCCTGCAGCGTGTCTTTCGTGCGGCCGATGATGCGAACCTCGGGAACGGCGGGCATGTCCTGGGCGGGCGTTGCGGTCGGCGCAGCGTCGGGCAGGTCGCCCAAAGCCAGTCCGTCGGCCACGCGCTTGGCCAATGATTCGTCGATGTTGCGCAGATGGCTGACGGTACGCACGCGCACCTTCAGCGTTTCCACCTTGGACAGTTCGAACACCAGCGCCGAGGCGAGGTGCGCCTGCTCAGGCTTTTCCAGACTGCGGAAGAAGGCACGCGCCTGGCTGTAGTGGTCGGCGAAGCTCGCCGCACGCGTGCGTCCCTTGCGGCCGTCGTCGGCGGTTGCGTGGCTGCGGAAGCCGGCAGGGGTTTCGCGCGGGCTGTCGTCTTCCAGCGAGCTCGGATCGTAGGCCACGCGCCCCTTCGGCACCTGCATCTGCATGTGGCCGTCGCGCTGGTGGTTGGCGAACGGGCACTTCGGCGCATTCACCGGGATCTGGTGGAAGTTGGGCCCACCCAGGCGGATCAGCTGCGTGTCCAGGTACGAGAACAGCCGGCCCTGCAGCAGCGGGTCGTTGCTGAAGTCGATGCCCGGCGGCACGTTGGCGGGGCAGAACGCCACCTGCTCGGTTTCGGCGAAGAAATTGTCCGGCCAGCGGTCCAGCACCATCCGCCCGATCACCTTCAGCGGCACCAGCGATTCGGGGATGATCTTGGTCGGGTCGAGGTGATCGAACGGGAACGCCTCGGCCTCTTCCTCGGTGAACAGCTGCACGGCCAATTCCCATTCGGGGAAGTCGCCACGCTGGATCGCCTCGAACAGGTCGCGCCGATGGAAATCGTTGTCGGCCGCCTGCAGTTTCAGCGCTTCGTCCCACACAGTGGACTGGATGCCCAGTTTCGGCCGCCAGTGGAACTTGACGAAGGTGGACTCGCCAGCCTCGTTCAACAGGCGGAAACTGTGCACGCCGAAGCCTTCGATCATGCGCAGCGAACGTGGAATGCCACGGTCGCTCATCGCCCACATGATCATGTGCATCGATTCAGGCATCAGCGAGATAAAATCCCAGAACGTGTCATGCGCGCTGGCGGCCTGCGGGAATGCGCGGTCCGGCTCCATCTTCACCGCATGCACGAGGTCAGGGAACTTCATCGCATCCTGGATGAAGAACACCGGGATGTTGTTGCCGACCAGATCCCAGTTGCCTTCCGGGGTGTAGAACTTGACCGCGAAGCCGCGCACGTCGCGCGGGGTGTCGACCGAACCAGCGCCGCCGGCCACGGTGGAAAAGCGGGTGAACACCGGCGTCTTCGTGCCGACTTCAGTGAGCACGCGGGCGCGGGTGTACTTCGCCAGCGACGCGGTCAATTCGAAATAGCCATGCGCGGCGCTGCCGCGCGCATGCACGATGCGTTCGGGAATGCGCTCATGGTCGAAGTGGGTGATCTTCTCGCGGAGGATGAAATCCTCCAGCAGGGTGGGGCCGCGTGGGCCCTCGCGCAGCGAATTCTGGTTGTCGGCTACCGGGATGCCCTGGTTGGTGGTCAGCGCCGGGTGGCTGCCGCCGGCAAGCTGATGCAGTTCGTCACCCTCGCCGCGGTGCTGGTCAGTGCTGGGGGAAGGTGCGCGCTTGCCGGTCGGCTTGCTGGCGGCCATCGGGATGTCTCCGAAGTTGCAGGGGTAAGCAGTGACAATCCTTTGTAGCCCGTTAACGCTCGGTTGGGTTGGAGTGAACGTACAGGCAAAACCGGGCTCGGGTATGCTTGCCCCATGCGAGTCGAACCCACCGACATCGAAGCCCTGTTCGACGCCATTCCGGACGTGCTGTTCTTCATGAAGGACCGGCAGGGTCGCTACACCCACGTCAACCAGACCATGCTGCGACGGCTGGGCCTGCGTGCGCGCAAGGATGTCATCGGCCGTACCGCCGCCGAGATCTACCCGACCGGCCTGAGCGCGGACTACGTGGACCAGGACGCGCGCGTGCTGTCCGGCGAGGTGATCGAGAACCTGATGGAGCTGCACCTGTTCGCCAATCGCGAGCCAGGCTGGTGCCTGACCTGCAAGCGTCCGCTGCTGGTGGACGGCAGCATCCAGGGCTTGATAGGCATCTCCCGCGACCTGGGCCAGAAGGACAGCCTGGGCAGCCAGTACGAGCAGCTGCGCCTCGCCCTGGCCCACCTCAACGCGCACTATGCCGAGAACGTGCGCATGCAGACCCTGCTGGACATCACCGGCTTCTCGCTGTCCAAGCTGGAGCGCAGCTTCCGCAAGGTGTTCCAGATGACCCCGCAGCAGGTGCTGACCCGGCTGCGCATCCAGATGGCCATGCACCTGCTGCACGGCGACGACAGCATCGCCTGCATCGGTCAAGCCTGCGGCTTCAGCGACCAGAGCGCGTTCACCCGCAAATTCAAGGCTGAAACCGGTTTCTCGCCGCGCGCCTATCGCGCGCGCATCGGGGAGAATGTCGGTGGCACTGTCGGCGACGCCGTGTTGCCCTGAGCGGTCTGCTGCACTGTGCCTATCCCCGTGGGTGGGGGACAATGTAAGGTGACGCCCCTGTAGCCGCCGCCAGTCCCGCCGATGCCCGCCAGCCCCGTTACGCCTGCCTCGTCTTCCCGCCTCGGCCATTCGCTGAAGCCGCGCCAGCTGATCATGATGGGCCTGGGCAGCGCGATCGGTGCCGGCCTGTTCCTTGGTTCCGGCGTAGGCGTGCAGGCGGCCGGCCCGGCCGTGCTGGTGTCCTATCTCGTCGCCGGCGCGCTGGTGATCATCGTGATGAACGCCCTGGGCGAAATGGCGGCGGCCAAGCCGACCAGCGGCGCGTTCTCGGTATACGCGGCCGATGCCATGGGCGCCACCGCCGGTGCCACCGTGGGCTGGCTGTGGTGGGTGCAGCTGGTCATCGTCATCGCCGCCGAGGCGGTGGGTGCGGCCGGCCTGCTGGCCACGGTCTGGCCGGTGGTACCGGTACCGATGGCGGCACTGGCCTTCATGCTGTTCTTCACTGCGATCAACCTGCTCGGGGTGAAGAATTTCGGCGAGTTCGAATTTTGGTTCGCGATCCTCAAGGTGGCGGCGATCCTGGCCTTCATCGCCATCGGCATCGCCCTGCTGCTGGGCTGGCTGCCGCAGGTGGCTTCGCCGGGGTTGAGCAATTTCACCCAGCACGGCGGCTTCGCGCCCAAGGGCCTGGCCGGCATCGGCGCGGCCCTGCTGGTGGTGGTGTTCGCCTTTGGGGGCACCGAGATCGTTGCAGTGGCCGCGGCCGAGACCGAGGACCCCGAGCGCAGCATCGCCCGCGCCATCCGCACCGTGGCCTGGCGCATCCTGGTGTTCTACATCGGCTCGCTCAGCGTGATCATCGCGGTGGTGCCGTGGACCAGCGAATCGCTGAAGTCGCCGTTTGCCGCGGTGCTCGCGGTCGCCAACATTCCGGGCGCGGCCACGGCCATCACCCTGATCGCGGTGATCGCGCTGCTGTCGGCGCTCAATGCCAACCTCTACGGTGCCTCGCGCATGATGTATTCGCTGGCGCAGCGCCGCGAGGCACCGGCCGTGCTGGGCTGGACCGACCCGCGCCAGGTGCCGGTGATCGCCGTGCTGGCCAGCGTGCTGTTCGGGTTTGCCGCCACCATCATGGAGCTGCTGTTCCCGGACAAGGTGCTGCCGGTGCTGCTGAACATCGTCGGCTCCACCTGCCTGCTGGTGTGGACGCTGTCGCTGGTCTCGCAGCTGGTGCTGCGCCGCCGGGCCGACCGCCTGGGCACCCGCCTGCCGTTCCGCATGGCTGCGTTCCCGTGGCTGACCGTGTTGGGACTGGCCGTGCTGGCGCTGATCTTCGGCCTGCTGCTGAGCGAGGCGCACACGCGCCTGCAGTTCCTGTCGATGGTGGCGCTGACCGCCGTCATCGCCGCCAGCAGCGCCATCGCCCGGCGCCTGCGCGAAGCCTGATTCTGTAGAGCCGACCCCACGGTCGGCTGCTGTTGCTTTGGCTTTGTAGAGCCGACCCTACGGTCGGCTGCTGTTGCTTTGGCTTTGTAGAGCCGACCCTACGGTCGGCTGCTGTTTGCGCAGACGTCAGCCGAGCATGGGCTCGGCTCTACAAGGGCAGCGCCCGTCAGCCGAGCATGGGCTCGGCTCTACAAGGGCAGCGCCCGTCAGCCGAGCATGGCTCGGCTCTACAAGGGCAGCGCCCGTCAGCCGAGCATGGCTCGGCTCTACAGAAGACATACATCCGTCGTGCCATCCTGATCGTGTAGGCCGTCATCGGCCTGTCGAACAGGAGTACCGCATGCTGCGCAGTCGCCCGTTCCTGATGTTCACCGGCCAGGCCGAGGCCGCCATGGCCCTGTACGCCGACGCCTTCGCCGATTTCCGCCTGCTGTCCCTGCAACACCACCCCGAAGGTGCCGGCGCCGGTGTGCCCGGCCAGGTGCGCCAGGCCATCTTCCTGCTGGGGGGCACGCACTACCTGTGCTTCGACAGCCTGGACGTGCACGACTTCACCTTCAGTCCGTCGATCTCGCTGTTTGTCGAATGCGCCGGCAGCGAGCAGTTCGAGCGCGCGGCACGCGTGCTGGGCGAGGGCGGGCACTGGCTGATGCCGGTGGGTGACTACGATTTCGGCAACCGCTACGGCTGGGTGCAGGACCGCTACGGCGTGTCGTGGCAGTTGAGCCTGGGGCAGATGCCGGACCCGTGACGGCAAAGCGTCCACGCATGGCGTGGATCTAGTGGAGAGTGCGCCACGCGTTGATGGAAAGCAAACGGCCCGGATGCGCCATGGCAGGTCGTAGAGCCACGCCATGCGTTGATGGAAACGAAAACGGCCCGCTTGCGCGGGCCGTTTTGATAACCGTTGCAGCAACGGCTTACGCCTCGACTTCGTCGTCCTTGTAGGCATCGACCGGGATGCAGGCGCACATCACGTTCTTGTCGCCGTACACGTTGTCGACGCGGGCCACCGGCGGCCAATACTTCTGCAGCTTCAGGCTGGGCAGCGGGAAGGCCGCCAGCTCGCGCGGGTAGGCGTGGGTCCACTCGCTGGCCGTCACCGCCGTCGCGGTATGCGGGGCGTTCTTCAGCGGGTTGTCCTCGCGGTCCAGACGGCCGTCTTCGATCGCGCGGATTTCCTCGCGGATCTGGATCATCGCGTCGATGAAGCGGTCCAGCTCGTGCAGCGATTCGCTCTCGGTCGGCTCGACCATCAGCGTGCCGGCGACCGGGAAGCTCAAGGTCGGAGCATGGAAGCCGAAGTCGATCAGGCGCTTGGCCACGTCCTCGGCACCGATGCCGCTGGTCTTCTCCAGCGGACGCACGTCGAGGATGCACTCGTGCGCCACCAGGCCGTTGCGGCCGGTGTACAGGGTCTTGAAGTGCGGAGCCAGGCGCCTGGCGATGTAGTTGGCGTTGAGCTGGGCCACCTGGGTGGCCTTGCGCAGACCTTCGCTGCCCATCATGGCGATGTACATCCAGCTGATCGGCAGGATCGAGGCGCTGCCGAAGCTGGCCGCGCTGACCATGCCGACCGGGCCGTTGTCACCCAGCTTGCCCGGCAGGAACGGAGCCAGGTGTTCCTTCACCGCGCACGGGCCGACGCCCGGTCCGCCGCCGCCGTGCGGGATGCAGAAGGTCTTGTGCAGGTTCAGGTGGGAAACGTCCGAACCCCACTTGCCCGGCTTGGCCACGCCGACCAGCGCGTTCATGTTGGCGCCGTCGGTATACACCTGGCCGCCATGCTGGTGGATGATCTCGCAGATCTCGGCCACTTCCTCCTCGAACACGCCGTGCGTGGACGGGTAGGTGATCATGATCGCGGCCAGGCGGTCGCTGTACTTCTCGGCGTTGACGCGGATGTCTTCGACATCGACGTTGCCGTTGGCATCGGTCTTGGTCACCACGACCTTCATGCCGCACATCTGTGCCGAAGCCGGGTTGGTGCCGTGCGCCGAATCCGGAATCAGGCAGATGTCACGGTGGTCCTCACCGCGCGAGCGGTGGTAGGCGCGGATCGCCAGCAGGCCGGCGTACTCACCCTGCGCACCGGAGTTCGGCTGCAGGCTGACCGCGTCGTAGCCGGTGCATTCGACCAGCATCGCTTCCAGCGTCTCGATCAGTTCCTTGTAGCCCAGCGCCTGGTCGGCCGGCACCAGCGGATGGATCTGCGAGAACTCCGGCCAGGTCACCGGGATCATCTCGGCGGTGGCGTTGAGCTTCATGGTGCACGAGCCCAGCGGGATCATCGTGCGGTCCATCGCCAGGTCCTTGTCGGCCAGCGAACGCAGGTAGCGCAGCAACTCGTGCTCGCTGTGGTGGGTGTTGAACACCGGGTGGGTCAGGAACGCGGACTGGCGCAGCAGGGCAGGCGGCAGTTCGTCGGCGGTGCTGGCATCCAGCGCATCCACATCGGCCTGCGCACCGAACACGGCGGCCAGGGCGACGATGTCGGCGCGGGTCGCGGTCTCGTCCAGGCTGATGCCGACCGAGTCGCTGTCGATCGCGCGCAGGTTGTAACCGGCGGCGCGGGCCTTGGCGTGGATCTCAGCGGCGTGCACGCCGGTGATGTGCAGGGTGTCGAAGAAGTCGCTACCGACCTGCACGCCGGCGCTGCGCAGCGACGCGGCCAGGATCGAAGCCAGGCGGTGGGTACGGCGGGCGATGCGGGCCAGGCCTTCCGGGCCGTGGTAGACGGCGTACATCGAGGCCATCACCGCCAGCAGCACCTGCGCGGTGCAGATGTTGGAGGTCGCCTTCTCGCGGCGGATGTGCTGCTCGCGGGTCTGCAGGGTCAGGCGGTAGGCCGGCTTGCCTTCGGCATCGATGGAGACACCGATCAGGCGGCCCGGCATCGAACGCTTGTAGGCATCACGGCAGGCCATGAACGCAGCGTGCGGGCCGCCGAAACCGAACGGCACGCCGAAACGCTGGCTGTTGCCGACCACGATGTCCGCGCCCCATTCGCCGGGGGCGGCCAGCAGGGTCAGCGCCAGCAGGTCGGTGGCCACGGCCACCAGGCCGCCGCGCGCGTGCACGGCATCGACCAGCGCCTTGTAGTCGCCGACCTGGCCGAAGGTGTCCGGGTACTGCAGCAGCAGGCCGAAGGCCTCCGCTTCCATTGCTTCGGCCGGGGTGCCCACGCGCAGCACGATGCCCATCGGCTCGGCGCGGGTGCGCAGCAGTTCCAGCGTCTGCGGGTGCACGGCATCGTGCACGAAGAAGGTGTCCGACTTCGACTTGGCCGAACGCTTGGCCAGGGTCATCGCTTCAGCGGCGGCGGTGGCTTCGTCCAGCAGCGAGGCGTTGGCGATCTCCATGCCGGTCAGGTCGGCACACAGCGTCTGGAAGTTGATCAGCGCTTCCATGCGGCCCTGCGAGATTTCCGCCTGGTACGGGGTGTAGGCGGTGTACCAGGCCGGGTTTTCCAGGATGTTGCGCAGGATCACGTTCGGCGTGTGGGTACCGTAGTAGCCCTGGCCGATGAAGCTGCGCAGGACGGTGTTCTTGTCGGCGATCGCGCGGATCTTCGCCAGCGCCTGCACTTCGGTCATCGATTCCGGCAGTGCCAGCGGTGCGGGCGACTTGATCCTGGCCGGCACGATGGCATCGGTCATCGCATCCAGCGTGGCGTGGCCGACGACGTCGAGCATCTGCGCGATCTCGGCGTCGTTGGGGCCGATGTGGCGCTCGACGAACGCGGAATGATGCTCAAGCTCACGCAGGGAGGGGGTGTTCTGGGACATGGCGAAGGATCCGTCAGGAAAGGGCACACGCACGGGCACAAGCCGCCGGCTGGCGGTCTGCGGGGCGCCCCTCTGTCCTTTTGCCTGAGAGTTTAAAAGCGCGGCTGGCCGCAGCTTCGTGCCCCTTCGGCGCCGGATCGAACCGGTCTCTCCAGAGTTCTGTTACGGGTGGTATCGGGCCTGAGCGATTACGGGCGTTGCGCCTTCGGCAGCGGTGTTCCGCTTCTCCCACCATGTTGCCCGCCGATTATAGCTGGTTGCCGCGGCTGAACACGGCCCGGAGCGGGGGCAGGGGGCCTGCGGGCCTGAATGGCCGATGGCCCGGCCGTGCGTTTCGTGCAGCGGTCGATGGCATCGGCCGCAATCCCGGCCTATCATGGCCGCACTCTCGTATTCATCTGGCGCCGTCCCTGCTGCAGGGGATCGGCGCCCGCCGTGCGTGCCACGCATGGCCCAGCCGGACGCTTTGCCGATGACCCCCGCTGTTGCCCCCTCCACCCGACGCATGGCCCTGCTGCTCGCAGGCCTGGCCATGTTCGGCCCGTTCTCGATCGACACCATCTTCCCGGCCTTCCCGCAGCTGGCCCAGCGCCTGGCGGTGGACGAAGTGGCCGTGCAGCAGACCATCAGCGTGTACCTGCTGTTCTATGCGCTGATGAGCCTGGCGCACGGGCCGCTGTCCGATGCCTGGGGCCGCAAGCGGGTGATCCTCGGCGGCCTGGTGGTGTTCATCGGTGCCTCGGTCGGCTGCGCGCTGTCCACCGACCTGAGCACGCTGCTGGTGTTCCGCGCGCTGCAGGGCCTGTCGGCCGGCGTCGGCATGATCGTCGGCCGCGCGGTCATCCGCGATCTGTACCACGGCCACGATGCGCAGCGGCTGATGAGCCAGGTGTCGATGCTGTTCGGCATCGCTCCGGCCATCGCGCCGATCATCGGTGGCTGGATCCTGCTCAGTGGCGCCGGCTGGCCGCTGATCTTCTGGTTCCTGGTGGTGTTCTCGCTGCTGCTGCTGGTCTGCACCGCACGCTTCATGCCGGAAACCCACCCGGTGGCCGCTCGCGTGCCGCTGTCGCCACGTGGCCTGCTGCGTGACTACGTGCGCATCGGCTTCAACCCGCGTTTCCTGCGCCTGGCCCTGGCCGGCAGCATCAACTTCGGCGGCATCTTCCTGTACATCGCCTCGGCACCAGTGTTTGTGATGCAGCACCTGCACCTGGGCGAAGGTGGCTTCGCCTGGTTGTTCATTCCCACTATCGGCGGCATGACCACCGGTTCGTTCCTGTCCGGGCGCATGGCCGGGCGCACCACGCCCACCCGCCAGATCGGCATCGGCTTCAGCCTGTGCGCGCTGTCGGTGCTGCTCAACGTGGGCTACGTGACCCTGGCGCCGCAGTTCGCCCTGCCGTGGGCGGTGCTGCCGATCTTCCTGGGCGGCATGGGCATGGCGCTGATCTTCCCGATCCTGGCGCTGGCCGTGCTCGACATGTACCCGCACCAGCGCGGCCTGGCGTCCTCGCTGCAGGCGTTCATCCAGCTGATGATCAGCACCGTGGTGGCCGGCGTGGTGTCGCCGCTGCTGAGCGGCAGCCCGCTGCACCTGGCCCTGGGCCAGGCCGCCTTCTTCGCCGGCGGCTTCGTATTCTGGTATTGGGAACACCGCCGCGAGCGCGCAGTGCAGGCAGTGGCCACGGGCCATTGAGCAGCGCGGGCCAGTGATCGACGCGCCCGTGAAACGGCGTCGTGGCCGGGGTGCGTTATCCTTGCGCCCCCTCGTAGCGGTATCGCCCCCATGTCCACCACCTCCAAGACCCGCCGCGACCAGCGCCGCCGCCAGGAAGAAAAGGCTGCCAGCAAGGCCGCCGCGCAGGCCTCGCCGGTGGGCTCGCCTGTCGAGCCGCATGCCGAACTGCGCGATGCGCAGCGCACGCTGCTGGCCGGCGTCGTGCGCCGCGATGGCGAATGGGTGCTGGGCATGGATGGCCGCATCGCCGGCCACAGCGAGAGTGCCGCGCAGGTGCTGGCGCTGATCATGCAGGCCGGCGAACTGCACGAGCGCAAGGGCACGCCGGTGCGCCTGGTGTACTCCGATGCGCTGCGCGATGCCGCGCAGGCCGAGGCCAAGGAGAAGGGCCAGACTTTCGAGGAATACAAGGCCGAACTGGCCGCGGCGATGGCGGCGAAGAAGAACAACTGACCCGCAGTGGGTAGCGCCGGGGCATGCCCGGGGGCGAAATCAAAGGGGCGGATCCTTGCGGACCCGCCCCTTCTTTCATTTCGCCGCCGGTGCCGCGCTGGCCTGCCAGCCGCACATCTGGCCCTGGTTCTGCTGCTTCAGCCAGTCGTTGACCGGGCTGAAGTACTCGATCATCGGGCCGGCATCGAGCTTGTCACTGCCGGTCAGTTCCTTCAGCGTGGCCTGCCACGGCTGGCTGGCGCCCTTGCTCAGCATCGCCCAGTACTTCTGCCCGGCTTCCTTGTTGCCGTAGAAGGTGCATTCATGCAGCGGGCCCTTGAAGCCGGCCGCATCGCACAGGCCCTTGTAGAACTGGAACTGCAGGATGCGCGCCAGGAAGTAGCGGGTGTACGGGGTGTTGCCCGGCACGTGGTACTTCGCGCCCGGATCGAAGAATTCCTCGCCGCGGGTGCTGGCCGGCGCCACGCCCTGGTACTTCGCCTTCAGGTCCCACCACGCCTTGTTGTAGTTGTCCGGGGTGATCGAACCATCGAACACACCCCAGCGCCAGCGGTCGATCATCAGGCCGAACGGCAGGAACGACACGCCCGACAGGGCCATGCGCATCTGGTTGTTGATGACCGCCTCGCGGCTCTCGGTCGGTGCGTCCACCAGGCCGATCGAGCTCAGGTACTTGGGCGTCATCGCCAGCACGATGGTGTCGCCGATCGCTTCGTGGAAGCCATCGTTGGCACCGCCCTGGAACAGCGGCGGCAGCGGGTTGTAGGCCAGGTCGTAATACAGGTGGCCCAGCTCATGGTAGATGGTGGTGAAGTTCTCTTCGTTCGGCTTGATGCACATCTTGGTGCGCACGTCGCCTTCCATGTTCATGTCCCAGGCACTGGCGTGGCAGACCACGTCGCGATCATCGGGCTTGATGAACTGGGTGCGTTCCCAGTACGACTGCGGCAGCGAGGGCATGCCCAGCGACACGTAGAAGTCCTGTGCGCGTTCGGTCATCTGCTTGGCGGTACGCAGTTCAGCCTCGCGCTGCGCTTTGTACTGCGCGGCGACGTTGGCGTCCTTGCCGGCCTTGGCCAGCGCCGCGCTCAGGTTGGCCTGGTACTGCTTTTCCAGCGCCGCAGTGATGTCCAGGCTGCCGGCACCCGGGTACGGTTCCAGCTGGTCCCACAGGTTGGACCAGTCCTGCTGCCACATGTTGCCCATCAGGTGCGCGGCGATCAGGCCGTTGCCCACTTCGGCCTTGTCCTTGCCGTAGGTCTTGTCCAGCTTGCCGCGCGCATAGCAGTGCAGCTGCTCGTACATCGGCTTGACCTGTTCCCACAGGCGGTCGGTTTCCGGCCCGATCTGCTCCGGCGGCATGTCGTAGCCGCTACGCCACATCTGCCCGGCATCGGTGAAGCCCATGCCCTTGGCGCCTTCGTTGACCAGGCTGACGAACTGCTGGTAATCGCCACGCATGCTCTTGGTGGTGCTGTGCCAGCCCTGCCACGCATCGAGCTGCGCGTCGTAGTCGCGGCTGCGCGCCAGCACCTGTTCCAGCTCGCCGAGCTGGCGGCAGGAGTTGGGATCGTTGGCATCGGTGCAGTACTTGCCCGCGCCGTAGCTGCCTTCCATGCGGGTGGCGATCTGGGTCAGCTGGGCCAGCTTGGCCGGATCACGCGGGGCCGGCATCGAGGACATCAGCTTCAGCAGGTGGATGGCGCGCTTGCTGTCCTCGCTCATCGGCTGGCCTTCGAACTTGCCGGCCTGTTCGATCCAGCTGTTGAGCTGGGTCAGCGAGCGCTCGTTGGCCTTGGCGGCGATGCGTTCGGAATCGCTGTTGATGTAGGTGGAGGACAGCCACTGTGCCGAGGTCATCTCCGGGTAGGCGGCCTTGAATTCGGCGTTGATGCGGGCGACGAACTGGTCGGCGGTCTCGCCGGCGGACGCGCTGGCGGTGGCGGCCTCGGTGCCGGGCGAAGGTTCCTTCTTGCAGGCGACCAGGGCCAGGGTGGCGGCGGCGATAGCCGAGGCCAGCAGGAGATGGCGGTGAGTCACGGGCGGTCCTTGGGTGGTGAACGACGGCCGAAGGCTAGTGGGCGCGCGTGCCTACCGCAAGTGGGGAAGGTTGGTGGGGTTCGGCAGGGCTGCGCCCTGCACCTGCAGAGGCCAAGGCAACGTCAACGTCAAAAGCAGCCTATCCGTGGGATGGCGGGGCACTGTGGGTTTGCGGGGACGCCGTAAACCCATCCATGGGGGCTTGGTCGCCGCTTGCTCGTGTGCGCTGTCCTGCGCACACGGCAAGACCGGGGTTGGGCGTCCTGCCCAACCCGCCCGAGGCATGCCTCGGGCCCATGCGGCTCACACCCCGCAAACCCACAGTGCCCCGCCTTCGACAGGTTCACGCGGCTGTTGGAACCTGCTGTTGGTGGGTGCCGACCGTTGGTCGGCACATCTGTGGGATATCGAATAAATCATCCACGCATGGCGTGGATCTACTGGGACACGCGGCTGTTGGTAGGTGTCGACCGTTGGTCGACACATCTGTCAGACATCGATATCCAACCCCGTGCCGACCAACGGTCGGCACCCACCATCAGCAGCAGGTTCCGACAGATCGCGGAAGTCTGTCGAAGGCGGGGTGGGTCCGGTTGAGGGGGCGTGAGCCGCATGGATGCGGCGACCGAGCTTACATGGACGTACTTGCACCGTCCCCCTCAACCGGACCCACCCCGCCAACCCACGGAAAGCCAGCTCTTGCTGTTGAGGTTGCCGGCCAGCGGCCGGCACTACCGCAGGTGCAGGGCTGCAAGCCCTGCCAGAACACACCACCCCTCAGCTCTCGCAGCCGGCGAAGAGGTCGCGGTCGCGTTCGTACAGTGCTGTCTTCACCTGCATCAGCCCCAACACCGACGGGAACAGGTTGTCGTGGTCGGTGTACGCCGCCGAACGCTTGCGCAGGCACTGCAGGTCCAGCCCGCGGCTGCGGGCGAAGCCCGGCGAGAACCACATCGTCATCGGCACGCTGGTCTGCTCAGCCGGGGCGATCGCATACGGTACGCCGTGCAGGAACAGGCCCTTCTCACCCAGCGACTCACCGTGGTCGGACAGATAGATCATCGCCGTGTCGTAGTCCTGCAGGCCCTGAAGCGTGCCGATTGTCTTGCTCAGGAAGTGGTCGGTGTAGAGCACCGCGTTGTCGTAGCTGTTGACGATCTCCTCGCGCGAACAGCGGCCGATGTCACGCGTGTCGCAGGTCGGCTTGAAGCGCGCGAAGGCGGCTGGGTAGCGCTCGAAGTAGGCCGGGCCGTGGTTGCCCAGCTGGTGCAGCACCACCACCCGATCGCCCGGCTTGGCACGCACCTGCGTGGCCAGGTCCTGCAGCAGAATCTCATCCATGCAGCGGCCATCGGCACACAGGCCGGGCGTGGTCGCGTCGGACAGCGACTGGAAATCAAGACCTTCGCAGACGCCCTTGCAGCCGGACTGGTTGTCACGCCACAGCGGCGTGACGCCGGCGCGGTTCAGCACGTGCAGCAGCGACTGGTGCGCGCGGATCTTCTTCTCATCGTACTCGTGGCGGCCCCAGGGCGAGTACATGCAGGGCAGCGAGACTTCGGTGCTGGTGCCGCACGAATGCATGTCCGGGAAATTGATCACCGGTGCCTGCGCCAGTTCCGGGGTGGTATTGCGCCCACCGTTGAGGCCCCAGTTCTGCGCACGCACGGTTTCGCCCATCACGATCACCAGCAGCCGCGGCTTGCTGGTCGGGGCGCGTGGGGTGGCCTTGGCATCGGTGCCGATCGGCAGCTTCGGCGCGCGCTGCACCGGGTTGTCGCTGCGCAGCGCACGCGGCAGGCCCAGCAGCACATTGGCCGGGGTGGCCAGATAGCGGACTTCGCGCTGGTTGCGCATCAGCGCCGAGACATCCTGGAAAGAAATGAGCGCGCCACCCACGGCGGTGACCGCCGCCACCAGCAGGAAGCCCACGCGCCACAGCAGCGTGCGGCCCCAGCTGCGGCGACGCAGTTCCACCCGCCACAGCAGCACCATCGGCAGCACCGCCAGCAGCAGCACTGGCCAGACGAGCGAGGCCGTCATCAGCTCGCGGCTTTCCTTCGGGTCGGTGGCCAGCACGTTGCGCAGCATGTCCGCATCGAGGTAGATGTGGAACTGGCTCATGTAGTGCGCGGCAAAGGCGGTCACCAGCAGCAGCACGCTGGTCACGACCTTGGCATTCCAGCGCCAGACGAGGATGCCCAGCAGCACGCCGTGCGCGCCGAGCAGCAGCAGGAACAGCGACAGCGCGTAGCGCAGGCTGCCGGGATGGCTGGCCATGGCGCTGTGCCAGAACAGGCCGTTGCCGGCCACGGCGAAGAACAGGCTGGTCAGCGCGATCAGCGCTTCGGTGGACAGCTGCGGGCGCCAGCGATGAAGGCTGGCGAGCGCCGGCAGGCGCAGCGAACGATGGACCGATGCATTCATGCACGTGCCTCCTGGCGGGTCGGACGTTCCAGCGTGCGCCGGGCCAGCAGCCGCTCCGCGATCAGGAACAGGCCCAGCGACAGCAGCCAACATAGCAAGGCCGTGGCAACATCATGCGAAAGAAAATGGGCGCCACGCAGCTGCTGGCTGATGCCGAACACCAGGCCGCTGCCGAGTCCGATCCACAGCCCGGCCCAGCGCCACGCCGGGCGCCAGAGCAGGGCGAAGAAGTACAGGCACAGCCAGGCGTAGCCGGCGCTGGCATGGCCGGCCGGGAAACAGGCGCGTGCAGGCATGCCCTCGGGGCGGCTGGCCAGCAGGCCGATGAAGGGTTCGTGGCCGCCATAGCGCAGCAGGTCCCAGGGGCAGTCCATCGGCACCAGCGCCTTGAGCAGCGAGATCAGGCCGGTGCCCAGTGCCATCGCGACTACCACGTACAGCAGCGCCCAGCGCAGGGTGCGGTCGCGGCCGCGACGCCATTGGTGGAAACACAGCAGGATCGCCACCAGAGCCGCCGCCGTGCTCAGCCATTTGCCGCCCTTGTGCACGACCGCGCGGGTCAGCCAGGCATCCTGCAATGCCCAGTGGCCGCCTTCCAGGCGGAACAGATGGTCGGCCACCCACTGGTCACCCCCAAAGCCCATCAATAAGACGAACAGCGGAGCGCCAACGGCCAACGGCAGCAGCAGGTGCGTCAGTGCGCAACGCGATGCCAGCCACGAAGGCGTGAAGGCAAAAGCCGGGACAAGGGGACGAGCGGGCATGCGGGAAGCGGCCATGGCAGGAATCCGCCGCCATGCTCGTCGCCGTCATGTCGGAGAAGGGTCGTACACCCGTTCGCCCCGGGTTAACGCGGCCCCGGCGCGAGCCACCGTTCAGTCTTCTTCTTCCGATGCACCGGCACGTTCGGCATGGCAGGTGGCGTCCCAGGCACTGCCCGGCAGCAGCTGCCAACGGTTCCGGTTGGCGATGCCGATGTCGATCACCTGAGCCGGATCCACGCAGGGGCTCATGGCCTTGTCCAGCACCAGCACCCAGCGCTTTTCCGGAGCCTCGGCCAGCCACGGGCCGGCATCGTGCCACTGCTCGGCCCAGGGGCGCTTGAAGCCGAACTCACGCACCGGCCGGTCGGCCTGCAGCAGGTTCTGTTCGCGCCAGGCCACCAGGGCCAGCTCGGCATCCGGACCGATCCGCTTGCCGACCCGCTGCATCAGCGCAGAAGCCGAAGCGTAGGGATCCAGCGTGGGCATCAGCACCAGCCCGTACAGCATCCACAGCATGCCGTGGGTCAGCAGCACCAGCAGTGCCGCACGACGCACCCGCAGCCAGACCGCCAGCGTGGCCACGGCAATGGCGAAGACCAGCAGGCCATTGCCCAGCACCGGCAGCAGCGAATCAGGCATCGCCCGTCGCGCCAGCTGGGCCTGCACCCAGTGGCTGTCGGTCATCATCATCACCCCCAGTGTGCCGGTGGCCAGCATCAGCACCAGGCTGTAGCCGAACAGGTAGCGGCGCACGCATAGGCGGCGCAGCAGGGCCGGCAGCAGCGCCGCCACGGCCAGGGCCATCGCCGGCAGCATCGGCAGCACGTAGACCTCGCGCTTGCCCGGGCTGGCGCTGAAGAACAGCAGCACCAGCAGCGCCCAGCCCAGCAGCAGCCACTGCCGGCGGTCGCCGCGGCGCAGGCGGCGCCCCCAGGGCTTGGCCAGCAGCGGCAGCAACAGGCTGCCGGGCAGCCACAGCGTCAGGATCACCTGCAGGTAGTACCAGACCGGTTGGCGGTGGTGCCAGGCGTTGGCGTAACGGGTGCCGGTCTGCTTGAACAGCAGCTCGTGCGCATACGACTGCAGCGATGCGCTGGGTTCGTGCAGCAGGGCCCAGCCCAGCGGCGCCAGCCACACCGCCGTGCCCAGCAGGAAGGCCGGCAACAGCCACAGCAGGGTGGCCGGGTGTGGTCCGGACACGGCCTGCCCACGGCGGCGCTGGTACAGCCACCAGCCGAACCAGGGCAGCACCATCAGCAACGGCAGGAAGCCCACGCCCTTGGTCACGGTACCCAGGCCGGCGGCAAAGCCGGCCAGCCACAGCGCCGGCAGGTTGCGGCGTTCACCGAGGTGGCGCAGCAGGCCCCACAGGGCCACGGTGGTCATCGCCACCAGCACCATGTCGATCTGTGCGCGCTTGGCCATCAGCCCGAACTGCAGCGTGCAGAACAGCGCCGCCATCGCGTACAGGGAATGCCGTGGCGACCACAGCCGTCGCGCCAGGTCCGAGACCAGCCACAGGCTGAGCAGGGCCGCCAGCAGCGAGGGCAGCAGGAACGACCACTGCCAGCTGCCGACCACCTGGTGGGCGACGGCCTGCAGCCACATGAACACCGGCGGCTTTTCCGCGTAGAGCTCGCTGCCGCGGTGCGGCAGCAGCCATTCCCCGCTGTCGACCATGGCCCGCGCGGCCAGCACGAAGCGCGGCTCGTCCGGCGGCTGCGGCTGGCGCATGCCGATGCCGGCGCCCAACGAGACGATCATCAGCACCCAAAGCAGGGGCAGGAACCAGCGGCGGGGCAGGGCTACGGGCACAGCGGGCTCCGGGAGCGAAACGGCCATTGTCGGAAACAGGAAGTGGGAGAGGCGTCGGAAACGGGCGCAGGGCGACCGCATTCCGACATGGTCAGCGCTACCATGGTACGAACTTATGTGGACATTCTGCGCATGCGCCTGTTGGTGATCGAGGACAACCGCCAGTTGGTTGCCAACCTGTTCGACTATTTCGAGTCGCGCGGGCACGTCCTCGACGTGGCCCCCGACGGCATCACCGGCCTGCACCTGGCTGCCAGCCACCCCTACGACGCGGTCATCCTGGACTGGATGCTGCCGCGCATGGAAGGGCCGGAAGTGCTGCGCCGGCTGCGTACGGACCAGGGCTCGGAAGTGCCGGTGATCATGCTGACCGCCCGCGACGAGCTGCCGGACAAGATTGCCGGCTTCCGCGCCGGTGCGGACGACTACCTGACCAAGCCCTTCGCCCTGCCCGAGCTGGAGGTTCGGCTGGAGGCCCTGCTGACGCGCGCGCGGGGGCGCAACCCGCGCAAGCGCCTGCAGGTGGCCGACCTGGTGCTGGACCTGGCGACCCTGGAAGCCCAGCGTGGCGGCCGGGCGCTGCATCTCTACCCGGCCTGCCGCAAGCTGCTGGAAGTGCTGATGCGGGCCAGCCCTGGCGCGGTCACCCGCCAGCAGCTGGAATTCGCCCTGTGGGGCGACGAGCCGCCGGATGGCGACCTGTTGCGTTCGCACGTCTACGAACTGCGCCGCAGCGTGGATGGCCCCTTCAACGACAAGCTGATCCATACCCTGCCGCGCGTCGGCTACCGGTTGGCAGCCAGTGGCAGTGCAGGCAGTGGATGCGAT
Organism: Stenotrophomonas sp. STEN054; assembly: GCF_056854535.1. Classification (NCBI taxonomy): domain Bacteria; kingdom Pseudomonadati; phylum Pseudomonadota; class Gammaproteobacteria; order Lysobacterales; family Lysobacteraceae; genus Stenotrophomonas; species Stenotrophomonas sp. STEN054. The sequence goes on from NZ_JBXFWG010000020.1 coordinate 35,892, forward strand.
GAAGAAAGCGCCTAAGCCGGGACCGCTGTACCGGCGGGTGATCGGCTGGCTGCTGGGCTACCTGGCGCTGATCTCGCTGGCGGTGTTCAGCGTGGGCAACTACGTGCACGAACATGCCGAGCATGCGGCCTGGCGCGCGTTGCTCAACTCCGAACTGGACAGCATCGTCGAGCACACCGAGCACGAGCCGCAGTACCACTGGCAGGACTCGGATACCCTCAGCCTGTACCGTTTCGACGAAGCGGACCTGCCTGAAACCCTGCGCGACCTGCATCCGGGCCTGCATGACGGGGTGATGGTCGGCGAGCGCGAAACCGCAGTGATGGTGCGCGATACCGGCGCGATGGGGCGGGTCGCCCTGGCGCTGGACATCTCCGACTTCCACGACCTGGAACAGTTCGCCACGCGCTGGGTGATGCTGGCCGGCATCATCATGGTGTTCGTCACCGTGCTGATGGCCTCGTTCGGCATGGAACGCGTCGTGCGCCCGCTGAGCCTGCTGGCCCAGCACATCGGTGCGCTGCGGCCGGGCGAGCAGGGCCAGCGCATCGATGTCGATCCGCGCGGCAGTTCGGAACTGCACACGATCGCCGACGCGCTCAACGATTACCTGGACCGCAACGAGCAGTTCGTCGAGCGCGAGCGGGTGTTCATCAGTACGGCCAGCCACGAGCTGCGCACGCCGATCGCGGTGATGACCGGTGCCGCCGAACTGGCGCTGGAGCAGCCGGGCCTGCCCGAACGCGCGCGCCAGCAGATACAGCGCGTACTGCGCACGGCGCAGGGCGTGGAGCAGCTGATCGAACTGCTGCTGGTGCTGGCCCGCGATCCGGCCCGGCTGGCCGCGCGCGCCGAGCGCATCGCGCTGGACCAGCTGCTGCCGGAGATTGTCGATGACCATCGCCACCTGCTGGGTGACAAGGACCTGAGCATCGGCATCCAGGCCGCACCGGTGGATATCGTCGCGCCGCTGGCGGTGGTGCAGGCCGCAATCGGCAACCTGCTGCGCAATGCCATCGAGAACAGCGGGCGGGGCCATATCGAACTGCGGCTGACCCCGCAGGCGGTACTGACCCTGCAGGACCCGGGCCATGGCATGGCACCGGAAGAGATTGCCGCCATCCACGCGCGCATGGCCCGTGGAGAACGCGCCGACCGCGGTGGCATCGGCCTGGACCTGATCGCACGCCTGTGCGAGCACCTGCGCTGGACCCTGCACCTGCAACCCGTCGAGCCGCGCGGCACCCTGGTCACCCTCGATTTCGGCGCATCGCGTCCCTGCTGACCGACCGTCCTGGTAGATGCCAACCTTGGTTGGCATGCTTTCCGTCGATCAACATCGACGCCTGCCCGAGCAATCACCGCGCCTTCGGGCGCTCCACGTGCTGGTCGATCAGGATCACGTTGCCGTCGGGATCGGCCAGCTGCAGATACCCCGTGCCCTGTCCGTCCGGATCCGTGCGCGTGGTCAGTTCGATGCCCTGCGCATCCAGCGCCTCCTGCAGTTCGCGCACATCCTGGAACATGCCCAGCTCCTGCCGGAACTGGTCCCAGCCCGGGTTGAAGGTCAGCAGGTTGCCTTCGAACATGCCCTGGAACAGGCCGATGACGATGCCGCCATTGCGCAGAACCAGCCAGTTGCGTGCGGCATCACCGCCGGTCACCACGAAGCCCAGCGCTTCGTAGAACCCGCGCGAGGCCGCCAGATCCTTTACTGACAGGCTGACCGAGAAAGCACCCAGTTGCATGACCTGCTCCGATGGCGATGTGCCGGTGGCGATAGGGCGTCGGGAATGGGGCAATTCTGCGCAGGTCGTGGGGCCGCGGCAAGCAGCGCAGCATGACCCGGCGTGAAGGCGATGTTAACCTCGGGCAGTGCCGCATCCTGCGGCGTTTTTTTTCCGCTCTTTCGATCGACAGAGGATCCCATGCCGACCGAACCCGCTACTGCCCTGATCAGCAACGACATCGTGGGCCTCGGCCTGATTGCCGCCACCCTTGCCCTGATCTTCTGGGCGGCCAGTGGCCCGACCCCGCTGCTGAAGAAAATCTTCGCCTGGGTGCCGGCCCTGCTGCTGTGCTACTTCATCCCCGCCATCTACAACACCACCGGTGTCATCGATGGCCACAACACTACGCTGTACAACCCGGTGGCCCGCGACGTGCTGCTGCCGGCCGCGCTGGTCCTGCTGACCCTGTCGATCGACCTGAAGGGCATCGCCAAGCTCGGCCCGAAACTGCTCGTGGTGTTCTGCGCCGGTACCGCCGGCATCATGCTCGGTGCCATCGTCTCCTTCCAGGTGATGAAGCTGATCCACCCGGAAACGGTGGCCGGTGATACCTGGGCCGGCATGGCCGCGCTGGCCGGCAGCTGGATCGGTGGGGGCGCCAACATGGTGGCCATGCGTGAGGTGTTCGGTACCGACGCCACCACCTTCGGCCAGTTCGCGGTGGTCGACGTGGCCTGCGCCAGCCTGTGGATGGCCATCCTGCTGTTCCTGGCCAACCGTGCGCAGCAGATCGATACCCGCAACGGCGCCGATACCCGCGCCATCGACGAGATGAAGGCGCGCATCAGCGCCTACGACGCACAGAACGCCCGTATTCCCAGCATGACCGACCTGATGATCATCGTCGGCGTGGCGCTGGGTGGCGTCGGTCTCGCCCATGCGATCGCGGCGCCGCTGGCGGGCTGGTTCAAGGCCAACGTCAGCTGGGCCAGCCAGTTCAGCCTGGACAGCCCGTTCGTCTGGGTCATCCTGCTGTCCACCGCGATGGGCCTGGGTCTGAGCTTCACCCGCGCGCGCCGCCTGGAAGCCGCCGGCGCCTCGCGCTTGGGCACGGTGTTCCTGTATTTCCTGATCGCCTGCATCGGCATGCAGATGAATCTGCTCTCGCTTCTGGACCGGCCGTGGCTGTTCCTGCTCGGCGCGATCTGGATGGCAACGCACGTGCTGGTGCTGTGGGTGGTGGCCAAGCTGCTGCGTGCGCCGCTGTTCTTCTTCGCCATCGGCTCGCAGGGCAACATCGGTGCGGCGGCATCGGCCCCGGTGGTGGCGGCGGCATTCCATCCTTCGCTGGCACCGGTGGGCGTGCTGCTGGGCACGGTGGGCTATGCCACCGGTACCGGCCTGGCCTATGTCACCGGCTTGATCCTGAAGTGGATGGCCAACGGCTGAGTAATTCGGCCGGGAGCGCCTGGCGTCCGCGGTGGTGCCGGCCGCTGGCCGGTCATCCATGGCGCTCACGTCCCCCGTAACCGGACGCACCCGTCTTCGACCGTTGGCTGGCGGCCAGTAGATCCACGCCATGCGTGGATGAAATCTGTCAGATAGCGATAAGCAAAATGGGGTCAGATCCGTTTCCCTTTGGAAAACGGATCTGACCCCGCACTCAAATTCGACAGCTGGAAGGTCTCATCCACGCGTGGCGTGGATCTACTGAAGCTATCGAACCTGGAACCTCAGCAGCAGCGGCCGCCGTTGCGACCGCCATACCGCGCTTCCTGCCGCTCGCGGAAGAACGTCTTGTAATCCATCGGTTCCTGATCCGGATGCTTCTCCAGCATGTGCCGGACGTAGTTGTCGTAATCAGGAATCCCACAGCACAGCCGTGCGGTCTGCACCAGGCGCCGCCAGATGCGGCGGTGCGTCTGGTACTGGCCGACGGGAACCAGTTGCGTGCTCATTACAGATCCACCATTTCGTGCGGCTTCAGCGCCACGTACGGGGTCTCGCGGTCGCTGCGCTGCGGATTGCGGCGCGCCGCGAGGATGGTCTTGATCGAGTACACCAGCACCGCACCCACCACCAGCAGGAACAGCGCGGTCAGGCTGGTGTTGACGTAGGCATTGACCACGATCTGCTGCATCTGCGCCACCGACTTGGCCGGCGCGGTGATCGTGTCGCTGGCGATCGCCGCCTGGTACTTGTGCGCCTGGGCCAGGAAGCCCTGCGCCGGGTTGCTGTCGAAGATCTTGATGAAGCCGGCGTAGGTGGTGCAGATCAGCAGCCACACGGCCGGAACCGCGGTCACCCACGCGTAGCGGTCACGCTTCATCTTGAACAGCACCACCGTGCCCAGCATCAGCGCGATACCGGCCAGCATCTGGTTGGAGATGCCGAACAGCGGCCACAGCGTCTGGATGCCGCCGAACGGATCGACCACGCCGGTGTACAGCAGGTAGCCCCACAGCGCCACGCAGCCGGCGGTGCCGATGATGTTGGCCGTCCACGATTCGGTCTTCTTCAGCGCCGGGATGAAGTTGCCCAGCAGGTCCTGCAGCATGAAGCGACCGGCACGGGTACCGGCATCGACCGCGGTCAGGATGAACAGCGCTTCGAACAGGATCGCGAAGTGGTACCAGAAGGCCATCATCGCGTCGCTGCTGCTTGGGATCGCTTCGTGCAGGATCTGCGCGATACCCACCGCAAGCGTCGGTGCGCCACCGGCGCGGTGCAGGATGGTCGGTTCACCGATGGCCGCTGCCGTGGCGGTCAGCTGTTCCGGACTGATGGTGAAGCCCCAGGTGTTGGTGATGTAGTGCGCGGCCGAGGCCACGTCCGGACCGATCACCGCCGCCGGGCTGTTCATCGCGAAGTAGATGCCCGGATCGATGATCGAGGCGGCCACCAGCGCCATCACTGCCACGAACGATTCCATCAGCATGCCGCCGTAGCCGATGTAGCGCATGTGCGATTCATTGGCGAGCAGCTTGGGCGTGGTGCCCGAGGAGATCAGGGCATGGAAGCCGGACACCGCGCCGCAGGCGATGGTGATGAACAGGAACGGGAACATGCCGCCTTTCCACACCGGGCCGTCGCCGCTGGCGGCGAACTGGGTCAGTGCCGGCATCTTCAGCTCGGGCATGACCACCAGGATGCCGATGGCCAGGGCGATGATCGTGCCGATCTTCAGGAAGGTGGACAGGTAGTCGCGCGGGGCCAGCAGCAGCCACACCGGCAGCACCGAGGCGACGAAACCGTAGCCGATCAGCATCCAGGTGATCTGGGTGCCGGTGAAGGTGAACGCCGGGCCCCAGGTCGGGTCCGCCGCCACCTTGCCGCCGAACCAGATCGCGGCCAGCAGCAGGACCAGGCCGACCACCGAGATCTCACCGATCTTGCCGGGGCGGATGTAGCGCATGTACACGCCCATCAGGATCGCGATGGGCATCGTCGCGATCACCGTGAACATGCCCCACGGGCTCTCGGCCAGTGCCTTGACCACCACCATCGCCAGCACCGCCAGGATGATGATCATGATCAGGAAGGCGCCGAACAGGGCGATGGTGCCGGGCACTTGGCCCATTTCCTCTCGCACCAGGTCACCCAGCGAACGGCCGTTGCGTCGGCTGGACAGGAACAGGACCATGAAGTCCTGCACCGCGCCGGCCAGCACCACGCCCACCACCAGCCACAGCAGGCCGGGCAGGTAGCCCATCTGCGCGGCCAGCACCGGGCCGACCAGCGGGCCTGCGCCGGCGATGGCGGCGAAGTGATGGCCGAACAGCACGTGCTTGTTGGTCGGGACGTAGTCCAGGCCATCGTTATTGATCACCGCCGGGGTGGCCCGGGTCGGATCGAGCTGCATCACCTTGTCGGCGATGAACAGGCTGTAGAAGCGGTAGGCCACCAGGTAAAGCGATACCGCAGCGACCACGATCCACAATGCATTGATGTGTTCGCCGCGGCGCAGGGCCACGGTGCCCAGACAGAATGCGCCGAGCAGGGCGAGGGCCGCCCAGCCTATTTTGGAAAACCCTTTCATGAGGTGCTCTCTCCCGGAAAGATGTTCAAAGGGTCCCGCGTGACCTGTGCACGGTCAATCGCTACGGAACCTTTCTGCGGTAGTACTTTGGTCGAACACAACGCAGGCGCCGCCGCGCGGCGGACATGACGCGCGGCGAACACCAGCGATGGAACAATCGGTTGCGGCGCCGGCCATTGGCGTTGCGGCGTGCGGCGTCCATCTTCACTGGCATCCATCCAACAGGAGTCGCCATGAGCCTTCCCGAACCGGTCCGCGTGCAGCGCACCATCCGTGGCATGCCCACCTCCGACGGTGCCGGCGTGCGGCTGACCCGTGTCATCGGCGGCCCGTCGCTGCCCGACCTCGATCCGTTCCTGCTGCTGGACGAATTCGGTACCGACCGTGCCGAGGACTACATCGCCGGCTTCCCGGAGCACCCGCACCGTGGCTTCGAGACCGTCACCTACATGCTGGACGGGCGCATGCGCCATCGCGACAACCACGGCAACGAAGGCCTGCTGACCCCGGGCAGCGTGCAGTGGATGACCGCTGGCCGCGGCCTGGTCCATTCGGAAATGCCGGAACAGGAAAGCGGGCAGATGCGCGGCTTCCAGCTGTGGGTGAACCTGCCGGCGCGCGACAAGATGACCGACCCGAAGTACCAGGAGTTCGCGCCCGAGCGCATTCCGGTGGTGCAGCCGGCCGAGGGCGTGCAGGTGAAGGTGATCGCCGGTACCGTCGATGGCACGGCCGGCCCCATCGCCCAGCCGGCCACCGATCCGGTGTACCTGGACATCAGCCTCGAGGCCGACCGCGCCTGGACCTACACGCTGCCGGAAGGGCACAACGCCTTCGCTTACGTGTTCGAGGGCGGGGTGGCGGTGGGTGAGCAGGACGCCGCGCGTGACGTGGCCCGCCAGGAACTGGCGGTGCTGGGCGGCGGCGAGCAGCTGCACCTGTCGGCCGGGCGCGAAGGCGCACGTTTGATCCTGGTGGCGGGTCGCCCGCTGCGCGAGCCGGTCATGCGCCATGGCCCGTTCGTGATGAACACCCGGCAGGAACTGATGCAGGCCTTCGTCGATTTCCAGGAAGGCCGCTTCTGAGGGGTAGCGCCGGGCCATGCCCGGCGGCTTTCCCCGCGTCGCGCGCAAGCGCCCGTTCGCCGGGCATGGCCCGGCGCTACCGATCAATGTTGAAGTGCGGGAATGCTGCCAGGCAGTCATCCCCGTGCCCGCTCAGCGTCCGTCGGCCACGGCCGACGGGGTCAGGCTCATGCCCTGCGCCAGCTGCTGCAGATTGCCCAGTTCCTGGGTGCTGCCCGGGTACAGCGCGATCTGCGCATAGCGGCCCTTGTCCAGCTTGATCACGCTGATGCGCCGCTCGGCATAGCCTGGCGGCTGCTGGCCGCCCAGGTCGGGCTGGTACCAGTACATCGATTCACCGCCGAAGCTGCCCTTTTCCTGGCGAAGCGAACGACTGAGCGGAATGCCCGGATCGCGCTGGCTGAGCATCAGGCTCAGCACTTCGCGGCCATCGGCGGTGGCCGCACGGCACACCACGAAATCTGCTTGTGCCTGCTCCTGCCACTGCAGGCCGCTGCTGGCGGGCAGCGACGGACACTCGACCGGAGCCTGCGCGGCGGCCTGGGCCGCGACGAACAGCAGGCTCGACAACACAACAGGCGCGAACTTCATGCATCCCCCAAGGTGGCGTGTCGTAAGGCTCCACCGGCGCGCCGGTGGCGGTGGCATCCCATCCCCGGATGCCGTGCCGTCCGCATGTGCACGGACGGTCATCCCGACCTTAACGGAATGTGAGCGATCGCACAAATTGCGGTTACAACCGTAACCATCACCGCCGGGTCCGGGCGGTAGAGTCCAGCTTGCTCGACTGCGTTCACTGCGGCAGCGGAATGAATTCCTTGTCGTCGCCGGGGATGGTGCCGAAGCGGCCGGCTTCCCAATCGTGCTTGGCCTGTTCGATGCGCTCCCTGGAACTGGACACGAAGTTCCACCACAGGTGGCGCGGGCCATCAAGCGGCTCGCCACCGAACAGCATCGCCTTCACCGGCGTCTTCGCACGCAGGCGGCCAACGGCGCCGGCCTCGGGGATGACCAGGTGCTGGGCCGGGATGTCCACGCCATCCAGCTGGGCCTGGCCCTCGAGGATGTACAACGCGCGTTCGCGATGGCCGTTGTCGATGTCGATCTCCGCATCCGGGTCGAGGTCGATGGCGACGTTGAGCGTATCGGCAAACACCTTCACCGGCGATTCCTCGCCATAGGCACGGCCGGCGATCACCCGCAGCCGCGCGCCGTTGCGGCGCTGCTCGGGCAGGGTGGCGGCGGCATGGTGGTAGAACGCCGGCTCGATCTCCTCGTGCGACTTCGGCAGCGCGACCCAGGTCTGCATGCCGTGGATCGGGTTGTCGTGGTCGCGGTCCGGCGGCGGCGTGCGTTCGGAATGGGCGATGCCGCGGCCGGCGGTCATCCAGTTCACGTCACCGGGGCGGATGACCTGGTCCGAGCCCAGCGTGTCGCGATGGCCGATGGCGCCGGACCACAGGTAGGTGACGGTGGCCAGGCCGATATGCGGGTGCGGGCGCACGTCGATGGCGGTGCCGGCGTGCATGATCGCCGGGCCCATCTGGTCGACGAACACGAACGAGCCGATGCTGCGGGCCTGCAGGGTGGGCACGGCGCGGCGCACTTCCAGGCCGCCGATGTCGTGGACGCGCGGGGCAATGATGGTGGTCATGCGAGCGTTCTCGCTGGCAGGGATCAAGGGCGCCAGCATGGCATGCGGTCGTGGCGGGCACATGCCCCATGCGGGTAACAGGTTGTTCCAGCCAACGGCGCTGCCCCTCGTGGCTGGTCGGTTGGTTCGTATCTCGTGGTTGGCCGGGCGGGTGGGTTGCGCAGGGGACGCTGCAAGTACATCCATGTAAGCCCGGTCGCCGCATCCATGCGGCTCACGCCCCTGCGCAAGCGCAACCCACCCGCCCGGCCCCCTGACAGTTTCCGGGCGCGTCAGCCACGGAAAAGAAAAAAGAAAATCAAAATCAAACGCCGGTCGCTTCGCTCGCATCCACGCAAGCGTGGACCAAGCGTGTCGACCAAGGTCGACACCTACCGGAACCGGAGTTCACCCACCGTCACCGGGAAACTGTCGGGGGCGGGGCGGGGCGGTGTGGGGTTGCGGGGTGTCCGCGGCATGGATGCCGCGGCCAAGCCCCCAGGGACGGGTTTACGGCGTCCCCGCAACCCGACACCGCCCCGCCCAACAAACAGAAAAGCCAGAGCCGGCTGTTGCTCCGGCTCTGGCTTCAAGGTTTGCCGGCCAGCGGCCGTCACTACCGCGGGTGCCGGGCCGCAGGCCCGGCCGACACACTCACACCACGGGCTCGCGCAGGACCGGGTTGTCCCAGCCTGGGCGCGGGGCGAAACGGTCGCCGTGGCGCTGCTGCAGCGCCTTCAGCCGCTCGACGATCGCATCGGCACCCACCGCACGGATGTGCTGGATCGGCCCACCGCGGAACGGGGCAAACCCCGTACCGAAGATCACGCCGGCATCCAGCAGGTCCACGTCGGCCACCACGCCTTCGTGCAGGCAGGCCACCGCTTCGTTCAGCAGCGGCAGGATCAGGCGGTCTTCCAGGTCCGCCGGGGCCTGGTAGTCGCGGGCCACGTCCGGCTTCTTCGCCCGGCCGTTTTCCCAGGTGTAGATGCCCTGGCCATCCTTCTTGCCGCGCTTGGCCGGGTCTACCGTCGCCAGTGCCTCGGGCACCTGCAGGCCCAGGAACGGTGCCAGCTCCTTGCCCACGCCGGCGGCCACGTCCAGTCCCACCGTGTCGATCAGTTCGATCGGGCCCATCGGCATGCCGAACTTCACCGCGGCCTTGTCGATCACCGGGCCCGGAATGCCCTCGGCATACGCGGTGGCCGCTTCAAGCATGTACGGGAACAGCACGCGGTTGACCAGGAAGCCCGGGCTGCCGGCCACCGGCACCGGGAACTTGCCCAGCGCCTTGCAGAACGCGGCCAGGCGGCGCTCGGTCTCCGGCGCCATTCCGTCGTGGTGGATGATTTCCACCAGCGGCATCTGTGCCACCGGGTTGAAGTAGTGCAGGCCGGCGAACTGGGCCGGGCGCTGGATGTGGTCGCGCAGTTCCACCAGCGGAATCGACGAGGTGTTGGTGGTCAGCAGCGCATCCAGCTTCATCTTCGGTTCCAGCGTCTGGTACAGCGCACGCTTGGCCTCCGGGTTCTCGATGATGGCTTCGATGACCAGGTCGGCCTCGGCCACGCCGTTGCCTTCCAGGTCGGCACGCAGGCGTGCGGCCACCGCCGGGCGCTTGCTCTCATCGCGCACCTTCTTGGCGAACAGCGCCTGCGCGCGTTCCATGGCCGGGTCGATGAAGCGCTGCTCACGGTCCTGCAGGGTCACCTCGAAACCCTTGTAGGCGGCCCAGGCGGCAATGTCGCCGCCCATCACGCCGGCGCCGACCACGTGCACGTGGCGGATGCCGGAATCGCCGCCGCCCAGGCCCTTCAGGCGTTCGGTCAGGAAGAAGATGCGGATCAGGTTGCGCGCGGTCGGCGTGCTGGCCAGCTTCACCACCGCGCGGCGCTCGGCGTCCAGGCGCGCCTGCACCGGCTTGCCGGCGGTGCGCTGCCAGGTGCTGATCAGCGCGTACGGCGCCGGGTACTGGTCCTTCTTGGCCTTGCGTGCGACCTGCTTGACCATCTGCGGGGCCAGCAGCTTGCGCGCCAGCCAGGTGTTGGTGGCCCAGGCGGTCGCGCGCTGCTTGAACGGGCGGGTGGTGCCGGACAGGGCCAGGGCCACGGCGGTATCGAGCACCACGGCCGGGGCCACCACCTTGTCGACCAGGCCGATGCCGCGGGCGGCCGAGGCCGACAGGGTGCGGCCGGTCAGCATCATGTCCATCGCCGCGGGCGCGCCCACCAGCTGCGGCAGGCGCGCGCTGCCGCCCCAGCCCGGGAAGATGCCCAGCTGGGTCTCCGGCAGGCCGATGCGGGTGCTGCTGTCATTGGAGGCCACACGGTAGCGGCAGGCCAGGGCCAGCTCGGTGCCGCCGCCCAGGCAGTGGCCGTGGATGGCCGCCACGGTGGGGCAGGGCAGCTCGGCCAGCTTCTGGTAGGTGGACTGGCCGCGGCGGATCGCGTCGTTCACGGTGCCGCGGCGGTCGAACTCCTGGAACTCCTTCAGGTCCGCCCCGGCGATGAAGCCGGCCTTCTTCAGCGACTGGATGACCACGCCCTTGGGCGGGTCCAGGGCGATGCGCTCGAGCAGGTCGCCCAGCTCCAGCAGCACGTCCTGCGACATCGCGTTGACACTGCTGTCCTGACGATCCAAAGACAGCACGACCACGCCGTCATCGCGGATCTCGGGGTGCCAGTGGCTGAAGCGGAGACCATCGAAGCCTGAGAGCATGAACGTTCCATCCGGTTGTGTATGGAGAAGCGGCTATGATCCAGAGGTTGTTTCCCCCGCGTCAAATCCCTATAGCTGGGGGGTGGCGACCCCGGATCCATGGCCCCGGACCGGGACGCTAGCGGAACGGTGGTTAAAAGCTGGTGCGGCGCCAGGTGATCGGCGACTGAACTTTTCCCGGGATTGGCAGTCTCATTGCCCGACGTCGGTTGGGCTGACAGGAGTGCGGCCCCTCATGGCCGATGTTGAAACACCACAGGAGCTGGATCTGGAACTGGTCCGGCGCGTGCAGCGCGGCGAGAGCGCGGCCTTCGATGTCCTGGTACGCAAGTACCAGCATCGGGTCGTCGGTCTGGTCGGTCGCTACATCGCCGACTGGAGCGAATGTCAGGACGTCGCCCAGGACACTTTCATCCGCGCCTACCGCGCGATCGGAAGTTTCCGTGGCGATGCCCAGTTCTCTACCTGGTTGCATCGGATCGCCGTGAACACTGCCAAAAACTACCTGGCTTCACACAACCGACGCCCGCCGACCGATGACATCGACATCGGCGACGCCGAGCAGTTCGATACCGGGACACGCCTGCGCGACACCGACACGCCCGAACGCGAGTTGATGCGCCAGGAGCTGGAAAAGACGGTGATGAAAGCCGTCAACGCGCTGCCGGAAGAACTCCGGTCGGCGATCACCCTGCGCGAGGTGGAAGGCCTGAGTTACGAGGAAATCGCGCAGAAGATGGGGTGCCCGATCGGCACCGTGCGGTCCCGGATCTTCCGGGCGCGCGAGGCGATCGACACTGAACTCCGGCCGCTGCTGGACATCGGCAGCGCCACCCGCGAGAAGAGCCGCGTATGACCCACAGTCCGTTGAACGAATCGCAGAACCACCAATCCCCCGCCGGGCAGCGCCTGGACCAGCGCCACCGCGAACAGCTGTCGGCCCTGGTCGATGGCGAGCTTGGCGCCGATGAGGCCCGCTTCCTGCTGCGCCGCATGGAGCACGACCCGGAACTGTCCGGCAGCCAGGAACGCTGGCAGCTGCTCGGCGACGTGATGCGTGGCCAGGCCTCGCTGCTGGCCCCGCCGGGGTTCAGCGCCTCCGTGGCCGCTGCCATCGCCGCCGAGCCGGCGCCGCAGGCCGAACCGCGCCGCCAGGTGCGCCGCACCGGTTGGCGTGCCTGGGGTGGCGGTGCCGCACTGGCCGCCTCGGTCGCCGCCGTGGCCTTGTTCATGGGCGGCGAGAAGCTGAAGGATGCCGGTCCCAGCGAGGCCCTGCCGCCGCAGGTGGTGGCCAGCCAGGCCGAACTGGCGCCTGCGCCCGACCAGGTCGCGGTGACCGAAGCCTCGGCCCACTCCGCTGCGATGGGCGTGGTCGCTGCCCCCGCCGTGGCGATGGCCGCCAGCCGCCGCCAGGACGCCCGCCGCGCCAGCGCCACCCGCAGCCAGCAGGCCGCGCGCGTGGCCCAGCGGGACGACGCGCCGCAGCGTGCGGTGGCCGCCGCGCAGCCGGCGCTGAGCCCGAGCGTGCCCAGCAGCACCCGCCACCTGCCCTTCGGCGATGTCGGCAGCCTGCAGGCACGGCCGTGGCCGAAGTCCAGCTTGGCCCCGGCCGTGGGCGGCGCGCTCAACGCCAGCTTCCCGACCTCGTCCGGTGGTGCCGCGTTCTACCCGTTCGAACCGCGCCTGCAGGAAGAACTGCCAGCGCCGCAGCGCCCGCGCGACTGACGCGTGCGGGCCCATGCCCCGCCACTGGCGGGGCCCTCCTTCCCCCCTCTCCATCCGATCCGGAGGTTGCCGTCCGATGACTCACCGACTCCGCACGCAGGCCATGGGCCTGCTCGCCCTGACCCTGCCGCTGGTCGCCTGTGCCCAGCCCGCCGCGCCGACCGTACCGCAGGCGGCCCCGGCCGCCGCCGCTGCGCCGCGTGCCCCGGCGCAGCCGCTGGTCAGCGGCCTGCCTGATTTCACCAACCTGGTCGAACAGGTCGGCCCCGGCGTGGTCAACGTCGACGTCACCATCGTCCGCAACAACCGCCAGGCGTCGCGTGGCCCGATGGGCGACGAGGACATGCCGGAGTTCTTCCGCCGCTTCTTCGGCCCTGACTTCCCGATGCCGGGGCAGGGCCAGGGGGGCCAGGACGGCGGCCCCAGCATCAAGGGCCGGGGCATGGGCTCGGGCTTCATCATTTCGCCCGACGGCTACGTACTGACCAACTACCACGTGGTGGCCGACGCCAGCGAGGTGAAGGTGAAGCTGGGTGACAGCCGCGAGTTCACCGCCAAGGTGGTCGGCAGCGACCAGCAGTACGACGTGGCCCTGCTGAAGATCGACGGCAAGAACCTGCCGACCGTGCGCGTGGGCGATTCCAACACCCTCAAGCCGGGCCAGTGGGTTGTCGCGATCGGCTCGCCGTTCGGCCTCGACCATTCGGTCACCGCCGGCGTGGTCAGCGCCGTCGGCCGCAGCACCGGCGGTCCGGACCAGCGCTATGTGCCGTTCATCCAGACCGACGTGGCGATCAACCAGGGCAACTCCGGTGGCCCGCTGCTGAACACCCGCGGTGAAGTGGTCGGCATCAACTCGCAGATTTTCTCCGCCTCCGGCGGCTACATGGGCATCAGCTTCGCGATCCCCATCGACCTGGCGATGAGCGCGGTCGAGCAGATCAAGAAGAGCGGCAAGGTCACCCGTGGCCAGCTGGGCGCGGTGGTCGAACCGATCGATTCGCTGAAGGCGCAGGGCCTGGGCCTGCCGGACAGCCGTGGCGCGCTGGTCAACCAGATCGTGCCCGGCAGTGCCGCGGCCAAGGCCGGCGTGCAGCTGGGCGATGTCATCCGCTCGGTCAACGGCAGCACGGTCAACACCTGGTCCGACCTGCCGCCGCTGATCGGCGCGATGGCCCCGGGCAGCAAGGTCAGCCTGGTCGTGTACCGCGATGGCAAGCCGCGTGAGCTCAGCGCCACCCTGACCGCGCTGACCGATGACGGCCAGGACAGCGCCCGCGGCCCGTCCGCAGCCAATGCCGACGCCGCGCCGCAGTCCGGTGCCAATGCCCTGCTGGGCCTGGACGTGACCGAGCTCAACGCGGTGCAGCGCAAGCAGCTGGGCCTGGAATCGGGTGAGGGCGTGCGCATCACCGGGGTCAAGGGCGAAGGCGCCCGTGACGCCGGCCTGGCCCCGGGCATGGTCGTCCTGCGCGTCGGCAATACCCCGGTCGGCAGTGTCGATGCGCTCAACCGCGCGCTGTCCGGTTACAAGAAGGGCGATGTGGTCCTGCTGCTGGTCCGTGCCAGCAGCGGCAACAGCGCCTTCGTGGCGGTCAAGGCCGGCCAGTAAGGCCTTCACGGCCGCCCCTGGGCGGCCCTGTCACTCCCCCGAAGCCCCGCCCCGGCGGGGCTTCGGCCATTCCGGGCTTGGCCAGATCAGGCCGCTTTCGCGGCGGGGCCCCGGGCATGCGATAATCGACCGTTACCCTGACGACGCCGCGCGCCGCCGCCACCTATGTCTTCTGATTCGATGCGGAACATCCGCAACTTCTCCATCATTGCCCACGTCGACCACGGCAAGTCCACGCTGGCCGACCGCATCATCCAGCTTTGCGGCGGCCTGCAGGCCCGCGAGATGGAAGCGCAGGTGCTCGATTCGAACCCGATCGAGCGCGAGCGTGGCATCACCATCAAGGCCCAGTCGGTCTCGCTGCCGTATGTAGCGAAGGACGGCCAGACCTACCACCTGAACTTCATCGACACCCCCGGCCACGTCGACTTCTCCTATGAAGTCAGCCGTTCGCTGGCCGCCTGCGAAGGCGCGCTGCTGGTGGTCGATGCCGCCCAGGGCGTGGAAGCGCAGTCGGTGGCCAACTGCTACACCGCCGTCGAGCAGGGCCTTGAAGTGGTGCCGGTGATCAACAAGATCGACCTGCCCACCGCCGACATCGACCGCGCCAAGGCCGAGATCGAGGCCGTCATCGGCATCGACGCCGCCGACGCCGTGCCGGTCAGCGCCAAGACCGGCCTGAACGTGCAGGACGTGCTGGAAGCCATCGTGCATCGCATTCCGGCCCCGGTGCCGCGCGATACCGACAAGCTGCAGGCGCTGATCATCGACTCCTGGTTCGACAACTACCTGGGCGTGGTCTCGCTGGTGCGCGTCATGCAGGGCCAGATCAAGGCCGGCGACAAGCTGCAGGTCATGTCCACCGGCCGTACCCATCAGGTCGACAACGTCGGCGTGTTCACGCCCAAGCGCAAGGTGCTGCCGGCGCTGCGTGCCGGTGAAGTGGGCTGGGTCACTGCCAGCATCAAGGACGTCCACGGTGCGCCGGTCGGCGATACGCTGACCCTGGCCGCCGACCCGGCGCCGAAGCCGCTGCCGGGCTTCCAGGAAATGCAGCCGCGCGTGTTCGCCGGCCTGTTCCCGGTCGACGCCGAGGATTACCCGGACCTGCGCGAAGCGCTGGACAAGCTGCGCCTGAACGACGCCGCGCTGCGTTTCGAGCCGGAAAGCTCCGAGGCGATGGGCTTCGGCTTCCGCTGCGGCTTCCTCGGCATGCTGCACATGGAAATCGTGCAGGAGCGCCTGGAGCGCGAGTACAACCTGGACCTGATCAGCACCGCGCCGACGGTGATCTATGAAGTCCTGAAGACCGACGGCACCATCGTCAACATGGACAACCCGGCCAAGCTGCCGCCGGTCAACCATGTCGGGGAGATCCGCGAGCCGATCATCCGCGCCAACGTGCTCACCCCCGAGGAGTACATCGGCAACATCATCAAGCTGTGCGAAGAAAAGCGCGGCAGCCAGCTCGGCATCAACTACCTGGGCAGCCAGGTGCAGATCAGCTACGAGCTGCCGATGGCCGAAGTGGTGCTGGACTTCTTCGACAAGCTGAAGTCGGTCAGCCGTGGCTATGCCTCGCTGGACTACCACTTCGTGCGCTTCGATGCCGGCCCGTTCGTCCGCGTGGACGTGCTGATCAACGGTGACAAGGTCGACGCCCTGTCGCTGATCGTGCACCGCAGCCATGCCGACCGCCGCGGCCGCGAGCTGTGCGAGAAGATGAAGGACCTGATCCCGCGCCAGCAGTTCGACGTGGCCATCCAGGCCGCCGTCGGCTCGCAGATCATCGCCCGCACCACGGTCAAGGCCATGCGCAAGAACGTGCTGGCCAAGTGCTATGGTGGCGACGTTTCGCGCAAGAAGAAGCTTCTGGAAAAGCAGAAGGAAGGCAAGAAGCGCATGAAGCAGGTCGGCCGCGTGGAAATCCCGCAGGAAGCCTTCCTGGCCGTGCTGCAGATGGACAACAAGTAAGCCCGCAGCGGCCCTCCGGGGCCGTTCGTCCGGTGAC
Organism: Stenotrophomonas sp. STEN054; assembly: GCF_056854535.1. NCBI lineage: Bacteria > Pseudomonadati > Pseudomonadota > Gammaproteobacteria > Lysobacterales > Lysobacteraceae > Stenotrophomonas > Stenotrophomonas sp. STEN054. Next base: position 52,445 of record NZ_JBXFWG010000020.1, read on the forward strand.
GTTGCAAAGGACCCTGAATGAAATTGTTTGAGATCCTCCTGGTCGTACTGACCCTGGCCTCGGGCCTGATCCTGCTGGCCGACAAGCTGTACCTGGCCAAGCGCCGCGCCCAGCGCGCCGGCCTGCTGGATACCGAGCCGGTGCTGGTGGACTACTCACGCGCCTTCTTCCCGGTGCTGGTGGTAGTGCTGATCGTGCGCAGCTTCATTGCCGAGCCGTACAAGATCCCGTCCAGCTCGATGATGCCGAACCTGCTGATCGGCGATTTCATCCTGGTCAACAAGTTCTCCTACGGCCTGCGCCTGCCGATCAGCAACACCAAGTTCGTGCCGTTCGGCGAACCGTCGCGCGGCGACGTGGTGGTGTTCCACTTCCCGGGCCACGGCGACAACGATCCGAACAAGGGTGAGAACTTCATCAAGCGCGTCATCGGCGTGCCGGGCGACACCGTGGTCTTCGAAGGCGACGGTGTCATCCTCAATGGCGAGCCGCTGAAGTACGACAACAAGGGCATCTACGCCGGCGACAAGGGCCAGGGCGAGGGCGCCAACCTGCTGGTCGAGCACCTGCCGGGGCGCACCCACACCGTGCTGGAGACCGACTATCCTCGCGGCCAGGGCCAGTGGACCGTGCCGGCTGGCAAATACCTGGTGATGGGCGACAATCGCGACAACAGCGATGACGGCCGTTTCTGGGGCCTGCTGCCGGAAGAAAACCTGCGCGGCCGTGCGTTCCTGATCTGGCTGAACTGCCAGGGCTGGTTCTGCAAGGATGGCTTCCAGCCGTCGCGGATCGGCTCGGGCATCAACTGACTTCACATCCACGCGTATCTGGGGAGAACGCAATGAAGACGATGAACACGCAGCGCGGCATGACCCTGACCTCCTTCCTGGTGGTCCTGATCGTGGTTGGTTTCTTTCTGTACGTCGGCATGAAGCTGTTCCCGATGTACCAGGAGTACTACGCCGTGCGCTCGGCGATGAAGAGCCTGGCCAACGAGCCCGGCGTCGGCACCATGGCGCCGGCGCAGATCCAGGACCTGTTCTTCAAGCGCCTGTACATCAACTACTCGGACAACGTGAAGCCGGCCAACGTCAAGTTCAATCGTCGTGACAACGGCTGGACCCTCAACGTCAATTACGAAGTGCGTCGCCCGCTGGTGGGCAACCTCGACGTGGTTGGCAAGTTCGAATCATCCCAGGACCTCGTTCGTAGCGGTGCCCAGTAAATTCATCCAACGTGGTGACCTGATCGGTCACGTTTTCAGCGATCCAGCCCTGCTCAAACAGGCGCTGACCCATCGCAGTGCCGGTGCGCCGCATAACGAGCGCCTGGAATTCCTCGGCGACAGCATCGTCAACATGATGGTCGCCGAGGCGCTGTACCAGCGCTGGCCCAAGGCCGACGAGGGCGCGATGACCCGCGCCCGCGCCGAACTGGTGCGTGAAGGCGCGCTGGCGGTCATCGCCCGCACCCTGGAGCTGGGGGAGCGGCTGATCCTGGGCCCGGGTGAACTGAAGTCCGGCGGCCACCGCCGCGACTCGATCCTGGCCGACGCCCTCGAGGCCGTGGTGGCCGCGATCTACCTGGATGTGGGCTTCGAGGCCTGCCGGGCGGTCGTGCTGCCCTGGTTCGCCGCCTCGATGGAGGCCCTTCCGGCCACAGGCCGGCCGGAGAAGGACCCCAAGACCCGCCTGCAGGAATGGCTGCAGGCCCGACAGAAGGCGTTGCCGCAGTACGAACTGGTGTCAGAATCCGGTGACGACCACGCCAAGCACTTCCGGGTACGCTGCAACGTCGCGGACCCTGCCGCCAGTACCGAGGGCGAAGGCCCCTCGCGCCGGCTTGCCGAACAACAAGCGGCTGCGGCCGTCCTAGAACAACTGGATTCCAAGTGAGCGAACAAACTCCCCATCATTGCGGCAGCGTGGCCGTCATCGGCCGCCCGAACGTGGGCAAGTCGACCCTGACCAATGCCCTGGTCGGCGCCAAGGTCAGCATCGTCTCCAACCGCCCGCAGACCACGCGCCATCGCCTGCTGGGCATCGCCACCTACCCGGAAGGCCAGCTGGTGCTGGTCGACACCCCCGGCCTGCACAAGGTGCAGAAGCGGGCGATGAACCGGGTGATGAACCGCGCCGCGCGCGGCTCGCTGGAAGGCGTCGACGCCGGCCTGCTGGTGATCGAAGCCGGTCGCTGGGACGAAGAAGACAGCCTGGCCTTCAACGTGCTGCGCGATGCCGGCATCCCGGTGGTGCTGGTGGTCAACAAGATCGACCGCATGAAGGACAAGGGCGCGCTGCTGCCGTTCCTGCAGCAGGTGACCGAAGGCCGCGATTTCGCGTCCGTGCACCCGATCTCCGCGCAGAAGCGCAACGGCCTGGAAGCCCTGGTCCGCGACGTGCTGGCCCTGCTGCCGGAAGCCCCGCCGATGTTCGGCGAGGACGAGATCACCGACCGCAGCCAGCGCTTCCTGGCAGGCGAGCTGGTGCGTGAACAGCTGATGCGCCAGCTCGGCGAAGAGCTGCCGTACGCCACCACCGTGGAGATCGAGCGCTTCACCGAAGACGGCAACCTGCTGCGCATCGGTGCGGTCATCTGGGTCGAGCGCGAAGGCCAGAAGGCCATCGTGATCGGCAAGGGCGGCGCCCGCCTGAAGGACATCGGGGCCAAGTCCCGCATGCAGATGGAACGTCTGTTCGGGGCCAAAGTGTTCCTGGAAACCTGGGTGCGCGTGCGTGAAGGCTGGTCTGACGACGAGGCCGCACTGAAGGCCTTCGGCTACGAATAAGCCGCGACGGTCGCTTCGATGCTGATCGAGGACGACACCGGGTTCGTGCTGCATGCACGGGCCTACCGCGAGACCAGCCTGCTGGTCGAGGTACTGAGCGCGCAGCACGGCCGAATCGGCCTGCTGGCGCGTGGCGTGTCCACCGCCAAGGGCCAGGTGCTGCGCGCGGCCCTGCAGCCGCTGCAGTGGATACGCTTCAGTGGCCTGCAGCGCGGTGAACTGGCCCAGCTGCGCGGCGCCGAGGCGCTGGACGCGGCCCCGCGCCTGGTCGGCCAGGCGATGCTGGCCGGTTTCTACCTGAGTGAACTGACCCTGCGCCTGGCCCCGCGCCAGGACCCGCTGCCGGAGTTGTACCTGGCCTACGGCGAGGCGCGCGCGCGGCTGGCGGTGGGTGCCGGTCTGGCGTGGACGCTGCGCCGATTCGAGCGTGAGCTGCTGGCGGCGCTGGGGTTGGGCTTCGAACTGGACACCGCCAGCGACGGCCAGCCGGTGGACCCGGCGGCCCGCTACGAACTGGACCCGCAGGAGGGCCCGCAGCGCCTGCTGAGCGAGCGCGGCGGCGAACGCCGGGCGGCGGCAACGGGCTCGGCGCTGCTGGCACTGGCGGCGGACGAAGAGCCAGATGCGACAGACCTGGCCAGCCTGCGCCTGCCGATGCGGCGGGTGCTGTCCCATCACCTGGGGGCCAAGGGCCTTAAATCCTGGGAACTCCTGGAGCAGCTCACACCCCGGAGGTAAAGGGTAGGGTGTACGGCAGGGCTTGCAGCCCTGCACCTGCTTCAAGCCAGGGCAACGTCAACGTCAACGGCAGAAGCTGGCTATCCGTGGGATGGCAGGGTGGATCCGGTTGAGGGGGGCGCCGTAAACCCGTCCATGGGGGCTTGGTCGCGGCATCCATGCCGCTCACACCCCCTCAACCGGACCCACCCCGCCTTCGACCGTTTCCCGCAATCTGTCGGCCGAGCATTCTGCTCTGGTGGGTGTCGACCTTGGTCGACACAGTAGAGCCACGCCATGCGTGGATGCGTTTCGATTTCAATTCGAAATATTCGATTCCGATTGAGATTTCATCCACGCATGGCGTGGATCTACTGACCGTCACACGGAAACTGTCGGGGGTGGGACGGTGTGGGTTGGCAGGACCGTTGGCGCCATGGATGGCGCCATCGAGCCCCCATGGATGGGTTTACGGCGTGTCCTGCCAACCCACGCCGCCCCGCCCAATACGCAGAAAGCCGGAGCCGCTCTGGCCCTGGCTTTTGACGTCGCCGTTGATTGAAGCAGGTGCAGGGCTGCAAGCCCTGCCGAACCACCCCTCAGTGCAGCAGCGCTGCCACTGCCGCCCGGAACCCGGCCTGCGCCGGCACCGACTCCGGCGCGTGATGCAGCTGCCGCACCGCACGCGCCAACCGCGCCGCCCCCACGAACCCGCAGCTGGCCTGCAGCCGATGCAGCTGGTTGCGCAGGCTCGACGCGTCGTGCTGGTCCACCGCCTGTTCCACCGCATCGCGCACCCCCGGCAGCTCGGCCAGGAACAGCTCGCGAAGGGCGATCAGGTGGTTGCGCTGGCCGTTCAGGGCGGCCAGGGCCGCCGTCTCGTCCCAGTCCTCCACCACCAGCTCGATCGCCGCCGGCGGCGGGGTCGCTCCAGCGGGACTGTTGACCAAGGCGCGGCGCACCGCCTTCAGCAGCTGGTCGCGGCCCAGCGGCTTGACCAGTGTGTCGCTGAAGCCCGCTTCGCGCAGGCGCTCGTGGATGCTCACGTCGCCATCGGCGGTGTGGGCCAGGGCAGGGGTGTCCGGATGCGAGCGACGCAGTTCATGCAGCAGCTGCGCGCCATTGCCATCGGGCAGGTTGACATCGATCAGCCACAGGTCATGAGCGCCCGGTTCGGCCCGGGCCAATGCACTTGCAAGCGAGTCAGCGGTGTCCACATCCGCTGGTAACGTTTCCAACGCCGCCTTGAAAAAACCGCGGCTGATGATGTCATCCTCGACAAGCAGGAAGCGGGGCCGGCTGGTCCGCGGGGTCATCTGCATCAGGGCTGCCTCCATGTCAGCTGTGTCCATCATCAAGCACGATGGCGGCGGGCGCAAGCGGCCATCGGGCCCCCTCGGCCCGGATCTGCGACAATACGCACCCATTTTTGCCCGCAGCCTGTTGCCACGTGGCCCGATCCCGCTCCCGCATCGACCGTACTCCGTTCCAGACCGAGATCCTCGACCTCAGCCATGATGGTCGTGGCGTTGCCCGCCGTGAAGGCGAGGGCGGCAAGGTCACCTTCGTCAGTGGCGCCCTGCCGGGCGAGGTGGTGATGGCCGAACCGACCGCCCGCAACCGTCATTTCGACGAGGCCCGCACCGTTGAAGTGCTGCAGCCCTCGCCGCAGCGGGTGACGCCGAAGTGCCCGCATTTCGGCACCTGCGCCGGCTGCGTGCTGCAACATCTGGACGAAGACCAGCAGATCGTCGCCAAGCAGCGCGTGCTGATGGACAATCTGGAGCGCATCGGCCACGTGAAGCCGGGAGCCGTGCTGCCGCCGCTGGTCGGCGAGAGCTGGGGCTACCGTCGCAAGGGCCGTTTCTCGGTGCGCCGCGTCGAGAAGAAGGACAAGACCCTGGTCGGCTTCCGCGAGCAGGATCCGCGCTTCGTGGCCGACCTGAGCCAGTGCCTGACCGTGATCCCGGAAATCGGCACCAAGGTCGAGGCGCTGTCGACCTTCATCGAGTCGCTCGATGGCAAACGCGACATCCCGCAGATCGAATTCATCGCCGGTGACCAGGCGGTGGTCCTGACCGTGCGCCACATGCAGCCGCTCAGCGATGCCGACCGTGCTGCCTGGGCCGCGTTCGGCCAGCAGCATGGGTTCGTGATCTACCTGCAGTCCGGCGGCGTGGACACCGTGCAGCCGCTGGACGGGCACGGCGTGCCGCTGTCGTTCCGGCTGGCGCCGTGGGATGTCGAGCTGGCGTTCCGTCCGCTGGACTTCATCCAGGTCAACGCCAAGCTCAACGAGAAGATGATCGCCCACGCCCTGGATCTGCTGGAGCCGGGTGAGGACGAGCGCGTGCTCGACCTGTTCTGCGGCCTGGGCAACTTCACCCTGCCGCTGGCCCGTCGCGTGCGCGAAGTGGTCGGCGTGGAAGGCGATACCGGCTTGGTCGCGCGTGCCCGCGAGAACGCCGAGCGCAATGGCCTGGCCAATGCGCAGTTCTTCAGTGCCGACCTGACCCAGGACCAGCGCAGCACGCCGTGGATGCGCCAGGGCTTCGACAAGCTGCTGCTGGACCCGCCGCGTTCGGGCGCCATCGAAGTGCTGCAGCAGCTGCCGCTGAAGCAGTTCAAGCGCATCGTCTATGTCAGCTGCCACCCGGGCTCGCTGGCCCGCGATGCCGGCTACCTGGTCAACGAGCAGGGCTTCACTCTGGTCAGTGCCGGTGCCATGGACATGTTCCCGCACACCGCGCACGTGGAAAGCATCGCGGTGTTCGAGAAGCGCTGAGCGCTCATGGCACCGGACCGGTCCGGTGCCTTGACGGTCGCCGGCGCCTAGCGCGTCGGCGCCTCCTGCCACTGCCCATCCACGCGGATGAAGGCCACGGTCTGTTCGCCCTGGTGGGTGCCGTCACCGGCGCGCACCGTGCATTCGAACACGGCCGCCTCACGGCCCAGGTCGCAGTTGCGCACTGCATGCACCTGGGTGATGCGCGCGGCCTGTTCATAGGCGGCGCGCTCACCGGCATCGGTCTGCTGCGTGGCCAACGCGGCGAAACGTGCGCGCAGCAGCGCCTGCGCCTGCTCCACCGACGGCGCCGGCATCGGCACATCACGTTGGCCGGGCAGGGTCCATTGGCCGCCCATCCACGCGAGGCGTAGCAGTTGCGGTCGCGGATGCATGCCAGTGCTGGAGGTAGCGATGCAGTCCACCGCAGCGCTGTCCGCTGCCGGGGCGCAGCTGGTCAGGCTTTCCAGTCGGGGCCGCAGCGTCTCGGCGAGCAGGCGGCTGGTGTCGCTGGCGGGTCGCTCGGCAATCGCCTCGTCGAACATCTGGTCCATCAGTGCTTGCACTTGCGGCAGCGCGGGAAGCGCGGGCGCATCTGCGGCGGATGCCGTGCAGGACAGCAATGCCAGCAGGGCGATGGCGTTATGGGGCAAAGTGCGTCGGCGCATCAGGCTTCCGGTCCTTGAAGAGGCCGGCAGTGTAGTCATGCACGACGACGATGCGGTAGGAACTGTGGTGTGCGACCGCCATACTGTGTGCATGGGCATTGAAATCGAACGCAAATTCCTCGTCACCCACGACGGCTGGCGCGCCGCCGCGCGCCGGGTGATCCCGATGGCGCAGGGCTACATCAACGACATGGGCTCGCTTGACCGCGGCACCCAGAATGCCTCGGTGCGGGTGCGCATCGAAGGCGACCACGCCGCACTCAACCTGAAATCGCGCACCATCGGCCACACCCGCCAGGAGTTCGATTACCCGATCCCGGTGGCGGACGCGCGCGAACTGCTCGCCCTCTGCGTCGGCGGGCTGATCGACAAGCGCCGGCACCTGGTCGAGCACGCCGGCCTGACGTGGGAAGTGGACGAGTTCCTCGGCGACAACGCCGGGCTGGTGGTGGCCGAAGTCGAGCTGGACAGCGCCGACCAGGCCATCGACCTGCCGGACTGGGCTGGTGCCGAAGTGACCGACGACACCCGCTACTACAACGTCGCCCTGGCCAGCCACCCGTATTCACAGTGGTGAACCAAAAAGGACGGAGGGGATTGATTCAATCAATCGCCTCCGTCCCCTTTTTTCGCTGGCGGCGGTCCCCATGTGGTCTGGATGAAGATCGATATCTACTCCGACGTGGTCTGCCCCTGGTGCTGGATCGGCAAGCATCGATTCGAGCAGGGTGTGCAGTTGCTGGGCGCCGATGCACCTGAACTCGACATCCAGTGGCAGCCGTTCCAGCTGGATCCAGATGCCGGCGACACCCCGGTGCCGCTGCGCCAGGCCTATGCGGCCAAGTTCGGCGGTGCCGAGCGTACCGAGCAGATCCTCGGCCAGACCCAGACCACCGCGCGTGCCGAAGGACTGCCGATGGACTTCAGCCAGGGCCAGGTGCGGGTGACCACGCTACCGGCGCACCGCGTGCTGTGGCTGGCCGGCGAACACGGCGTGCAGGACTCGGTGGGCGAGGCCCTGTTCCGCGCCCACTTCGAGCACGGCCAGAATCTGGCCGATACCGAGGTGCTGGTGAAGGCCGGCGTGGCCGGCGGCCTGGACGGCGCCGAGATCGCGCAGCTGCTGGCCTCCGACCGTGGCCTGGCCGAGGTCGAGGCAAAGCTGGCCCAGGCTCACGCACTGGGCGTCTCCTCGGTGCCGACCTTCGTCATCGATGGCCGCTGGGCCATCTCCGGTGCGCAGCCGCCGGAAGCCTTCGCCAACGCCCTGCGCCAGATCGCCGCCGAGCAGGGCGCCCCCGCCGCCGCTGCCGGTGACGAGGCCTGCGGCCCGGACGGCTGCGCCGTCTGAGCGGGCCGGGGTCGGAGCCCCTGCGGGGATCCCACTCCGGGCGTCTCCTTTCGCCCGAACACTGCGCCTGCCGGCCGGTTCTGCGACAATGCGGCACTGCGCCATGCGGGCGCCCGTAATGGAGATCGACCATGCTGCTGATCGGCGTTGCCGGTACTGAACTGACCGCCCAGGAACGGGACTGGCTGCAGCACGATGCCGTGGCCGGGGTGGTGCTGTTCAAGCGCAACTTCGCCTCGCGCCAGCAGGTGGCCGATCTGAGCGCGGCCATCCGCGCCGCCGCCCCGCGCCCGCAGCTGATCTGCGTGGACCAGGAGGGCGGGCGCGTGCAGCGCTTCCGCGAGGGCTACAGCGATCTGCCGCCGCTGCAGGACATCGGCGCGCTGTATGCCAGCGACCCGCAGCAGGCGCTGGCCATGGCCGAGCAGCACGCCTGGCTGATGGCCAGCGAAGTGCGCGCCAGCGGCCTGGACCTCAGCTTCGCCCCGGTGGTCGACCTCGGCCGCGGCAACCGCGCCATCGGCAACCGTGCCTTCAGCGAAGACCCGCAGGTGGTGGCCGCGTTCACCGAGGCCTACGTGCGGGGCATGCACGCCACCGGCATGGCCGCCACCCTCAAGCATTTCCCCGGCCACGGCACCGTGCTGGAAGACACCCACGTCGACACCGCCATCGACCCGCGCGGGCTGGATGAGCTGCGCGCGCAGGACCTGGTCCCGTTCAGTGCCGGCATCGCCGCCGGTGCCGATGCGGTGATGATGGCGCACGTGATCTACCCGCAGGTGGCGGCGGAACCGGCCGGCTATTCGCCGCGCTGGATCCAGGACATCCTGCGCGGCGAGCTCGGCTTCCGTGGCGTGGTGTTCTCCGATGACATCGGCATGGCCGCCTCGCACAGCGCCGGCGGCGTACCGGCCCGCGTGCACGCGCACCTGGATGCCGGCTGCGATGTGGTGCTGGTCTGCCACCCCGAACTGGTCGATGAAGCCCTGCACGCCGTGCAGGGACGCTCCCTCAACACCGCTGCGCTGCTGGGCCTGCTTGGCCGCGGCGCGCTTGGCTGGGATGGCCTGCTGGCCGATGCCCGCCATGGCGACACCCAATCCCGTTTGCTCCACACCCTTGGAAGAACCGTCTGATGCCGAACCTCACCATTTCCCAGGCCTTGGCCCAGGCCGACCTGCTGGTCGACCGTCCCACCATCGACAAGGCCATCGCCAGCATCGCCGACGCGATCGCACGCGACTACGAGGGCGAGGTCCCGCTGTTCCTGTCCATCATGCACGGTGCGCTGCCGTTCGCCGGCCAGCTGGCGCTGGAGCTGGGCGCGCGTGGCCAGGACGTGCAGTTCGATTACCTGCACGCCACCCGTTACCGCGGTGAAACCACCGGCGGCGACCTGGTGTGGAAGCACAAGCCGGCCACCGCGCTGTTCGGGCGCCGCGTGCTGCTGGTCGATGACATCCTCGACGAGGGCTACACCCTGCAGGGCGTGCGCACCTGGTGCCTGGAACAGGGCGCCACCGACGTGCGCATCGCGGCGATGACCGTGAAGAAGCACGACCGCGGCCTGCCGGACGTCACCGCTGACTACGCCGGCATCGAGCTGCCTGACCGTTATGTCTTCGGCTTCGGCATGGACGTCAACGAAACCCTGCGCTGCGTACCGGCCATCTACGCGATGAAGGAATAAAGGCTGGCCGTTCGCGGCCTGTCCTTGTCCTGTCCTGTCCTGTCCCGCGCCGGCATCTTCGGGTGCCGGCGTTTGTCTTTTCCTGGAGTGCATTGCATGCAACAGATCGCCCTGGCCGTGATTGGCGGCACCGGTGTCTACAACCTGGCCAAGCTCGACGACGTGCAGACGCACGAGGTCGAAACCCGTTTCGGCCGTCCGTCCGGCCCGGTGCGCGTGGGCACGCTGCTCGGCAACCGCGTGGCCTTCCTGGCGCGCCATGGCGAGGGCCATTCGCTGCCGCCGCACAAGATCAACTACCGCGCCAACCTGGCTGCGCTGCAGCAGCTCGGTGCGCAGCGGGTGCTGGCGCTGAATACGGTGGGCGGCATCGGTGACGATTTCGGTCCGCGCGTGCTGGCCTGCCCGGACCAGATCATCGATTACACCTGGGGCCGGATCAGCACCATCTGCGAGGAAGAGGGCACCGACGTGGTGCACGTGGACTTCGGCCACCCCTACACGCCGATGCTGCGCAGCAAAATCCTGGCTGCGGCAAAGGTGACCGGGGTGAAGGTGCACGATGGCGGCTGCTACGGCGCCACCCAGGGCCCGCGCCTTGAAACCATCGCCGAAATCGCCCGCATGCGCCGTGACGGCTGCGACCTGGTGGGCATGACCGGCATGCCGGAAGCGGCGCTGGCACGGGAGCTGGGGCTGGATTACGCCTGCCTGGCGATCGTGGCGAACTGGGCCGCAGGCTGCGGTGACGGCGAGGAGATCACCATGGCCGAAGTGCTGGCCAACGTGCAGGCCGCCAGCAACGGACTTCCGGAACTGGTCGGCGAATTGGCGCGGGGGTGATTGTCATCCTCGGGCAAGCTTTGCATACTCAGCCGGTACGCGGGTTCAGCGTACACCACCCATTCATTGCAAAGGTCTCGCATTAACATGCCGAACGGTACCGTCAAGTGGTTCAACGACGCCAAGGGATTTGGCTTCATCTCGCCGGAGGATGGCAGCGCCGACGTGTTCGCGCACTTCTCCGCCATCAACTCCAAGGGCTTCCGCAGCCTGCAGGAAGGCCAGCGTGTCACTTATGACGTGACCCAGGGCCCGAAGGGCGCCCAGGCTTCGAACATCACGCCGGCCGAGTGATCCACTCGACAGTGCGTTGAAAACCCCGCTACGGCGGGGTTTTTTTTGCGCACGGCATCGGCTGGCGGGCACAATGCAGGCATGACGGAACGACTGCGCATCGCCGTGATCGGCTACGGCACCGCCGGCCAGGCATTGGCCATCCTGCTCACCCGCGATGGCCACGAAGTGGAGATCTTCGAACGGGTGCCGACGCCGGGGCCGGTAGGCGCTGGCTTCCTGCTGCAGCCCAGCGGCCTGCAGGTGCTGTGGCAGATGGGCCTGCTGGACGAGGTGCGCGCGCATGCGTCGCCGGTGCACCGGTTGTATGGGGATACGCCTTGCGGGCGCGCGGTGATGGACATGGGCTATGCCGGGCTGGATGCGCGCCTGCATGGGCTGGGCATGCAGCGCGGGGCGCTGTTCTCGCTGCTCGACCAGGCCCGTGACGGCGCCGGCCAGCTGCATGTCGGCACCACCATCGTGTCGGTCGATGCCACACAAGGGCGCCTGCGCGACAGCGAGGGGCGCCAGCACGGGCCGTTCGACCTCGTGGTGGCCGCAGACGGTGCAGCGTCCACGCTGCGCGGCGGCGTCGAGCAGGGCGTCGCTCTGGACCGGGTCTACCCGTGGGGGGCGCTGTGGTGCCTGCTGCCGGCCGAAGACTGGCCGCACATCAGCGAGCTGCGCCAACGCTACGTGGCCGCGCGCAAAATGATCGGGCTGCTGCCGGTCGGCACGCGGCCGGGCGACAACGCGCCGCGCCTGAGCTTTTTCTGGAGCCTGCCGCGCGCGGATTTCGAACGCTGGCAGGCCGATGGCATGGCGCCGTGGCTGGAAGAGTTGCACGCGTTGTGGCCACAGGCCAGTGCACGTTTCGCCCACCTGCAGAACGCCGGCCAGCTGGCGCGGGCGGTCTACCGCGATGCGGTGATGAAGCGCTGGCACCAGGACCGGCTGGTGCTGGCCGGCGATGCCGCGCATGCGATGAGCCCGCAGCTGGGGCAGGGCGTCAACATGGCCCTGCTGGATGCGCTGGCGCTGCGCGATGCACTGCGCAGGCACGGCCGCGGCGAGGCGGCGCTGCTGGCCTACCAGGCGCAGCGCCGCGCACACGTGGCGGTTTACCAGCGCTGGAGCCGCTGGCTGACCCCGTTGTTCCAGTCCGACCGCGATGTGTGGGCGAAGGCGCGCGATGTGCTGCTCGGCCCGATGGGACGCATGCCCGGCGGGCGTGGCCATATGCTGCGCGTACTCAGTGGCACCCAGCACGGCTGGCTCGGTGCGATGGCGCTGGATCCGGCGTTCATCGAGGCGCTTGCACAGGCCCCTGCACGCCTGGCGATCAGCCCGATTCCGCTGCGTGCCTGAACTGAGTCGTCACGGCAATTAACGAACACCTCACCCCGGATATGCGAGAAGAGGGGAGCACGCCATTGGCGCGTCGCCCGTTTTCCTTTCCGTGATCAGACATCGCGCGTGGCCGGGCGGCACTGCCGTCGCGGCCTGTTGCGGCCCGGATGTGCCGCAGTATTCGAGGAGGATGCCATGTTGTTCGCGGTCGATGAGCTGGAATCGGAAATCTGCAAGCTGAGGGGCCTGCTGCAGATGCTGCACGAGGACCAGCCCGACGTCCTGGAAGATGTGTTCGAGTTCCATGTGGGCAGCCTGATCAGCCATTCGGCACCAGCGCACCACGCGCGTATCCGTACCTGCGCGCGGGAAATGCTGGTCGCCATCCAGGCCCTGCCACGGCACAGCAATGAACGCAGCGCCGATTTCCGGGTAATGCCGGAACTGCTCGCGCGCCCGGCCTGAACCCGGCGCAGGTCCGTCCGCCCGTCGTCACCGCACGGGCAGCGCGACCAGTTGGTTGTCCGCGCAGGCGATCCATTGTTCGCCGCTTCGCCGTGGTGGCACTACGCCGGCGGTGAATGCCGAAAACGCGGGCAGCACCGTCTGTGCCTGGCGCAGCCAGAATGCAGGAAAGCGCCGCCGCAAAGCCGGCAAGGCCACCTGCGGATGCACGTGGCCAGCGATCACATGGGCATCGTCGACCTGTCGCGGCTCGTGACAGAGCAGGAACGGTCCCAGCCGCAGGTCGTCGTGGATCTGCACCTGCAGCGCCGCATGCGGCAGCTGACGGTCATGGTTGCCGCGCACCACGTGGACGTCCAGCGCAGCATGCTGCTCGCGCCAGCCCAGCCATTGCCTGTGCCAGGCCGCGCGGTGCGCCGGCCCGTGCAGGATGTCGCCGAGGATCCACAGTTCGCGGCATGCATGCTGCCGCACCAGCGCCTGCAGGCGTTGCAGGTCGCCGTCGGTGCCGCCGCTGGGCAGGGCGATGCCGGCGCGACGGAACACATCGGCCTTGCCCAGGTGCAGGTCGGCGATCAGCAGCGCGTGGCGTGCCGGCCACCACACTGCGCGTCCGCCGAGCAGGCACATCGGTTCGCCGCCCAGCTGCACCGCCAATTCAGTGGCCATGGCGGCGCTCCAGCTGCTGTGCCGCGCGCTGTACGCGGGTGCGCCAGTCTTCATTGCTGAACTGCCCGCGCAGGCGCTCGGCCCACAGCGGGAAACCCAGCGGTGTCAGCGTGGGTGGCCGCTGCAGTGACACCGATTGGGTGGCGATGTGCTGCAACGCCTGCTGCAGGCCGGGCAGGTCGAGTGCATCGGTGAGAACCTCATGCTCGGCCTGCGCCAGCAGCAGGTGGTCGGGGTCGTGTTCGCGCAGCACGTCGTACAGCAGGCCCGCCGAGGCCTGCAGCTGGCGCAGCGAGCGCGGCATGCCTCCGGGCAGGCTCGGGACCAGCAGGCCGGCGACGCGGGCGATGCCACGGAACTGCCGTCGTGCCAGTTCGCCAAGGTTCACTGCAGCGCGCAGATCGTCGAGCAGGTCGGCCGGATCGAAAAGCGTCTGCCACGCCGCTGCATCGCGTTCGATGGTTTCTGCCGGCGCCAGCACCAGGCCGTGGTCATTGACCGCATAGCCGATGCTGTTGCGCTGCAGGCGCGTACAGCGCAGCGACAGCAGTGCCGCCAGCGCCTCGTGCACGTGGCGGCCGGCAAAGGGATAGACGAACAGGAACTGGCCTTCGCGACGGCGCACATCTTCCAGCAGCAGCCGCGAAGGCGCGGGTCGTTCCGACAGGTCATCCTGCAGGCCAAGCAGCGGCGCCAGCCAGCGCGCCTCGGCGCTGTTGTCAGCACCGGACAGCACCGCTTCCAGCTCGCGCCCCAATGCCAGCGACAACGGCAGCTGGCCCCCCTGCCAGCGCGGCACCACGCCACTGCCGCTGCCGCGTGCCAGGCGCACGTAGGCGGTCATGTCGCGGAGCTGCACCAGCTCCAGCAGGCGGCCGGCGAACTGGAAACGATCACCGCGGCGCAGGCGGCTGGCGAACTGTTCCTCCACCGCGCCGAGACCACCGCCGCGCAGGAACTGCACCCGCACGCTGCCATCGCTGCTGATGGTGCCGATCGACAGCCGGTGGCGCAGCGCCTGGCGGCGATCATGCATGCGGTACCGGCCATCGTCGTCCAGCAACACTTTGTGGTACTCGGGGTACTGCGCCAAAGCGCGGCCACCCTGCACGATGAACGCGAGCACGTCCTGCCACTGCGTGTCCTGCAGCGCGGCGAACGCATGCGTGCGCCGTACCTGCGCGAGCAGCGCATCGGCGTTGAAGCCACCGGCCAGCGCACGGCTGACCGCATGCTGGGCCAGCACGTCCAGCGACAGCGTGGGCGGCGTGCGCGGTTCGGTGATGCCTTCGCGCAGGGCCCGCCGCACGGCGGCGTACTCGGCCAGCTCCAGTGCATGGGTGGGCACGCACAGCACGCTGCCACTTGCCCCGGGCCGATGCCGCGCGCGCCCCGCACGCTGGCGCAGGCGCGCCACGCCCTTCGGGCTGCCCAGCTGCAGCACCTGGTCCACTTCGGGGAAGTCCACGCCGAGGTCGAGGCTGGAGGTGGCCACTACGCAGCGCAGCGTGCCGGCGCGCAGGCCGTCTTCCACCTGCTGGCGCAGGCCTGCGTCGAGCGAGCCATGGTGCAGGGCCAGCGTCTGCGCGTCTTCCGGCCAGACCGCGGCCAGCGCCTGGTGCCACAGTTCGGCCTGCGCGCGCGTGTTGGTGAACAGCAGGCTGCTGCGCGCGGACATCAGTGCATCGAGTACGCGCGACAACTGGCCCAGGCCGAGATGCCCGGCCCAGGGGAAGCGTTCGCCGCTGGCAGGCAGCAGGCTGCTGATCGCCACGGGGCGTTGTCGTGCGCCTTCCACCTGCACCGTGTCGGCCATGCCGGGCAGCAGCACGTCGCGCGCCTGCGGCAGGTTGCCCAGCGTGGCCGACAGGCCCCACAGCTGCAGCGCCGGTGCGGTATCGCGCAGCAGCGCGAGGTTCAACTGCAGCAGCACACCGCGCTTGTTGCCAATCAGTTCGTGCCATTCGTCCACCACCACGCAGCGCAGCTGGCGCATGCGCTCCAGCGTGTCGGGGTAGCTGAGCAGCAGGGCCAACGACTCGGGCGTGGTCACCAGCACATCGATGCGGCCCTCACGGGCGAGACGACGGTCGCGGCTGCTGGCGTCGCCACTGCGCAGGCCGACCTTCCAGCCCAGGCCCAGGCCCTCGATCGGCGCCTGCAGGGCCCGCGCGGTATCACTGGCGAGCGCCCGCAGCGGCGTCACCCACAACACCTGCAGCGGGCGTACTGCATTGGCCCGCGGCGGCGCCGGCAGCGGATCGATCATCGCCTGCAGCAGCGGTCCGCCGAACATGGCCAGCGTCTTGCCGCTGCCGGTCGGGGTGTGCAGCAGGCCCGAACTGCCCGCCAGGTAGTGGCGCCACATCGCACGCTGGAACGGCAGGGGTTTCCAGCCACGGCTGCTGAACCAGGCCTGCAGCCGCTGCATTGCATCGCTGCGTCGGGTCATCGCGCCAGGGCCTGCAGGGTCGCCAGCTGGTCGGCTTCGCTGGCCGGCTTGTCCTGGCGCCAGCGCAGGATGCGCGGGAAGCGCACGGCGATGCCGGACTTGTGCCGCGCGCTGCGGTTGACCGCCTCGAAGCCGAGCTCGAATACCTGTTCGCCGCGCACGCTGCGCACGGGGCCGAAGCGTTCGCGGGTATTGGCGCGGATCCAGCGGTCCAACGCAAGGATCTCCTTGTCGTCCAGCCCGGAATAGGCCTTGGCCACCGGCACCAGGGTGTCGCCGTCCCAGACGCCGAAGGTGTAGTCGGTGTACAGCGTGCTGCGCCTGCCGTGGCCGGCCTGCGCATACAGCAGCACGGCGTCGATGGTCAGCGGGTCGACCTTCCACTTCCACCAGTCGCCGCGGCGGCGCCCAGCCTGGTAGATCGAATCACGGCGCTTGAGCATCAGCCCTTCGACACCGCGCTCGCGCGATGCTTCGCGCAGGTGCGCAGCGTGTGCCCAATCGTTGGCGTGCACGTCGGGCGACAGCTGGATGCGTGCATCGCCGAGCGCGCCGATCAGTTCGGCCAGCTGCGCGCGCCGCTGCTGCAGCGGCAGTTCGCGCAGATCCTGGCCATCGCGTTCCAGCAGGTCGTAGGCGAGCACGCGCACCGGCGTGTTGCGCAGCGTCGCTGCACCGGGCTTGCGGCGCTGGATGCGCGTCTGCAGCGCAGTGAACGCGCGTGGCGCGTCGTCGGCCTCATCCCACGCCAGCAGCTCGCCATCGATCACGCAGCCGTCGGGCAGCGCCGCCGCCGCCTGTTCGATCTCGGGGAAGCGTCCGTCCAGCCGCTCCTCGCCGCGCGACCACAAAGCCACTTCACCCTGGCGGCGCAGCAGCTGCAGGCGGATGCCATCCCACTTCCATTCCAGCAGCCAGTCGTCGATCGCACCCAGGCGTTCCTGCGGCTCACCCTCCAGCGGCGAGGCAAGGAAGAACGGGTAAGGCTGCTGGCGGTCCAGCGGCAGTTCCTCCGGCGACAGGAGTTGCGCCAGCAGGCCCGGCGTGGGCACCCACTCACCGAGCATGCGCTGGGCGATGCGGGCGATGTCCAGGCCCGACCATTCGGCCAGTGCCTGCTGCACCAGCCGCTGCGAAACACCGACGCGCAGCGCGCCGGTCAGCAGCTTGTTGAACACCAGGCGTTCGCCGGCCGGCAGCTGCCGCCAGCCGGCCACTACGGCGGCACGGCGCACGTCCTCCGGCTGGTTGGCCACGGCCAGCAGATGCTGTTCGATCCAGTCGGCCAGCGGGCGATCCGGTGCTCGCTGCGCCGGATCATCCAGCAGCAGGGTCAGCGTTTCGGCCAGGTCGCCGACCTGCGCGTAGCTGTCCTCGACCAGCCACGCCGGCAGGCCCGACTCCTCGCTCACCCAGGCGCGCAGCTCGCCGCTGGCAGCGATCTTGCGGCGTGCGCCGCCGACCTTGCCGCCACTGAGCAGGAACAGCGCCCAGGCCGCGTCATGCGCGCCGGCGTGGGCGAAGTAGTCGACCAGGGCCGCGCGCTTGTCCAGCGTGGCCGTGCTACGGTCCAGCCGCTGGTAGAGCGCGGCGAAGGCCTTCATTCCTCGCTCCCGAAATCGGTGCGGAAGGCTTCGGCGGCCACCCCGCGTTCGCGCAGGAACGGAATCAGCGCATCGGTATTGCCGTGGGTGGCGATCACCCGCGTTGCCCCGGTCTGTTCGATGGTCTGCAGCAGGGCAGGCCAGTCGGCATGGTCGGATACCACGAAGCCGCGATCGACGTTGCGCCGGCGGCGGTTGCCGCGCAGCTGCATCCAGCCTGAGGCGAAACCGAGCTGGTGGCGGCCGAAACGGCGCAACCAGGGAGTGCCTGCGGCCGACGGCGGGGCGATGATCAGCTTGCCGGCCGCCTCCGGCTGGCGCCCCTGTTCGGCCACGGTCAGCGTTTCCAGCATCGGAATGCCCGCCTCGCGGTACACCGCCACGCCGTTGGCCACCGCACCGTGCAGCCACGCGGGCGTGTCATCCAGCGGCAGCAGTTCGCCGAGCACGCGTTGCGCCTTGCCCAGCGAATAGCAGAGCAGCACCGCCGCTTCACCGCGCTGCGCGCATTCCCTGCGCCACGCCACGATCTCGGCGGCCACCGCGGCGGTATCGGGCCAGCGGTAGATCGGCAAGGCGAACGTCGCTTCGGTGATGAAGGTATCGCAGGGCACCACTTCGAACGGCGCGCAGGTGGGATCGGGCTGGCGCTTGTAGTCGCCCGAGGCGACCCAGACCTGGCGGCCATCATCGATGCGCACCTGCGAGGAGCCCAGCACGTGGCCGGCCGGATGCAGCGACACCTGCACCTGGCCCAGGGTGAAGGCCAGGCCTTCGGCATGAACCTGCAGCGGTACGTCGCCCAGCCGCCAGCGCAGGATCGGCGCACTGCCGGGGCTGCAGTGGTATTCGCCCATGCCGGGCCGGGCGTGGTCGCCATGGCCGTGGGTGATGACCGCGCGCGGCACCGGCCGCCACGGGTCGATGTGGAAATCGCCCGCGGGGCAATATAGCCCTTCAGGGCGGAGTACCACCAGATCGTCATTGACTGCCATGCCTGCACTTTCGCGCGGTGCTCGTGCACGGGGCGAGAACCGGCCTGAACGCGGGGTTGCCGGACGATGCTGCACAATCGGCGCGCAGCCTTCTCGCCGGCAGGATGGAACCGATGAACGGACCGAGCTTCAGCAGCAGCGCCCCCTTTGAAACCCACATGGTGCTGAACCAGCCGCCGCCGTTTGCGGGCCGCCAGCTGTGGACCGACGACGTGGCGCTGATGGAGGCGGTGCAGCGCGAGGGCGGGGCCGCGCTCGCGCCGCGACTGGCGATATACGGCGGGCTGGCCGGCAACCAGCTTTACCAGCTGGGCTTCGATGCGAACCGTGATCGGCCACGGCTGCGCACGCACGATGCGCAGGGCCATCGCATCGATACCGTGGACTTCCACCCGGCGTACCACCAGTTGATGCACGCGGCCAAACAGCATGGCGTGTCGGGGCTGTCGTGGCATGAGCCACAGCCTGGCGTGCATGTCGCGCGGGCGGCATTGAGCTACCTGCACCACCAGGCGGAAGCCGGCACCAGCTGCCCGCTGACCATGACCCATGCCGCGGTGGCGGTGCTGCAGGCGCAGCCGCACCTGGCCGAGTGGGCGCGCAAGGCGGCCTCCCCGGTGTACGACGCCCGCGACGTGCCGGTGGCCGACAAGGCAGGCATCACCTTGGGCATGGGTATGACCGAAAAGCAGGGCGGTTCGGACGTGCGCGCCAACAGCACGCGGGCCGAGCCCGTCGATGGCGAACGCTACCGCCTGGTCGGGCACAAGTGGTTCTTCTCGGCACCGATGTCCGATGGCTTCCTGGTGCTGGCGCAGGCGCCGGGTGGGCTGACCTGCCTGCTGATGCCGCGGCGGCTGGCCGATGGCGATCGCAATGCCTTCCACCTGATGCGCCTGAAGGACAAGCTCGGCGACTGGTCCAACGCGTCCAGCGAAGTGGAATTCTGCGGCGCGCAGGCGTGGCGCGTGGGCGAGGAGGGCAGGGGCGTGGCCACCATCATCGGCATGGTGATGATGACGCGCCTGGACTGCATGCTCGGTGCGGCCGCGGAAATGCGCATGGCCCTGGCGCAGGCGCTGCACCACGCGCGCCACCGCCGCACGTTCGGCAAGCCGCTGGTGGAACACGCGTTGATGGCCAACGTGCTGGCAGACCTGGCGCTGGAATCGGAAGCGGCGACGGTGCTGGCCATGCGCATCGCGCGCGCGGTCGACTGCGCCGGCAGCGACCCGCAGGAGGCCGCGCTGGCGCGGCTGGGCACGGCGCTGGGCAAGTACTGGGTGTGCAAGCGCGCGGCGGCGTTCGTCAATGAGGCGCAGGAATGCCTGGGCGGTGCCGGCTACGTGGAGGAGTCGATGCTGCCGCGGCTGTACCGGCAGGCGCCGTTGAACTCGATCTGGGAAGGCAGCGGCAACGTGCAGTGCCTGGACGTGCTGCGCGCGCTGGGGCGCGAGCCGGAGGCGATGCAGGCGCTGCGTGCGGAGCTGGAAGCGGTGGCCGATCGGAACACCGGTTACGCGGCGGCACTGCAGCGCTGGGCGTCGGCACCGGCGCCGGATGAATCGCAGGCGCGGTTGTTCTGCGAGCGCACAGTGCTGCTGCTGCAGGCAGCGCTGCTGCTGCGGGCGCGCAGCCCGATGGCCGGGGTGTTCGTGCGCAGTCGGCTGCAGGGCGAGCATGGGTTGGTGTTCGGGACGCTGCCGGCGGGGGTGGATGTGGGGGCGATGATGGCGCGGGCGCTGCCGCAGTAGGCGGCCAACGGCGGAGCCCCTCGTGGTGGTCGTGCGGCGGGGTTCGTGGGGGCTGGCCGGGGGGGGGGGGGGGGGGGGGGGGCGCCGCGAGGCCCCCCCCCCCCCCGCCGGCGCACACCAGCCAGCGCCGGCACCCACAAAACACATAGGAGACCACGC